>JBGPJS010000115.1:0-9702 GCA_041485505.1 Gemmatimonadota bacterium
CCATGTCCCACTTCATGCCGAAGCCGAGGCCGCCGAGGTGGACTGGCCCGGAGACCCGGGGCCACGAGGTGGACTCCTCGGCGATGGTCTGCACATCGGGATGGGCTCGGTACACCTCCTGGTTGAGTCGCTGCAAGAACGCCACGGCCTCGAGGTTTTCCCGACCGCCATACTGATTGGGGATCCACTCACCGCCCTCCCGGCCGTAGTCGAGGTAGAGCATCGAGGCCACGGCGTCCACCCGAAGCCCGTCAGCGTGATATTGGTCCAGCCAGAACAGGGCATTGCTGAGCAGGAAGCTGCGGACCTCGGGGCGGCCATAGTTGAAGATGAGGCTCTTCCACTGAGTGTGAAAACCCTGGCGCGGGTCGGCATGCTCGTAGAGCCGGGTGCCATCGAAAAACCCCAGCCCGTGCGTGTCCGCAGGGAAGTGGGAGGGCACCCAATCAAGGATGACCGCGATGCCACGCTGGTGAAGTGCGTCCACCAGTGTCATGAAGTCCTGCGGGGTCCCATACCGCGCGGTGGGGGCGAAGAATCCGGTGATCTGGTATCCCCAGGAGCCGTAGAACGGGTGCTCCATGACCGGCATGAATTCCACGTGGGTGAATCCCAGCATTTCGAGGTAGTCCGGCAGCTGCTGAGCGAGCTCTCGGTAGGTGAGGAAGGCACCCTCAGCCCCCCGCCGCCAGGAGCCAAGGTGCATCTCGTAGATCGAGATCGGGGCATCGAGCCCGTTCTTTGGCTTCCGCCGCTTCATCCAGGCGGCATCGCCCCATTTGTAGTTGAGGTTCCAGACGATAGAGGCTTGATTCGGTGGCGCCTCGGCGCGAAACGCGAAGGGATCGGCCTTGTCCACCCGATAACCGGACTGGCGGGAGCGGATATGGTACTTGTAGAGCGCTCCGGGGTCCACACCCGATACGAATCCCTCCCAGATGCCCGAATCCGCGCGGGGTTTCAGCGGGTGGTGCTCGGGGTCCCATTGGTTGAAGTCCCCGATGACGCTGACGGTCCTGGCGTTGGGGGCCCAGACCGCGAATGAATACCCTGCGGTCCTCCCGATCCGCCGGGGGTGGGCCCCCAGCTTCTGGTATAGTCGGAGGTGGGTGCCCTCATTGAAAAAATGAAGGTCGAGGTCACTCAGGGTCATGCGCCCTCCCACCCCTCGAGCGTCCGCGGCCAATCGCCCTTGAGGAGGCGACTGAGGGCGCGATCGGCCAGGAGGCGCCCACCGGTCTGGCAGTGGGCGCAGTAGTTGGTTTCGTTGTCGACGTAGACGATTCGTTGGACCGGCGCGCCGCAGGCGGGACACGGCTTGCCGAAGCGCCCGTGCACCGCCATACCCTCGCGGAAGGCAGTGACTTTTTCGGGGAAACGGTCACCGGTCTGGTTGCGCAATCGTGTCGTCCATTCGTCCAAGGTAGCCCGCGTAGCCTCATACAGACGGCGGATCTCCTCCGGCGAGAGCCGGCCGGTCAGTTGAAGGGGAGAGAGCCGGGCTCGATGGAGAATCTCATCGGAGTACGCATTGCCGATCCCGCTGAAGAGGTGGGGATCGCTCAGCGCCCGCTTCAGGGTGTGGCTTTCCCGGGTGAGGGTCCGGCCGTAGGTCTCCAGGGTGGCGTCCGCGATCTCCACTCCTCCGCGATCGAACTGACCGAGAGACTCGAGGCCGCGCACGATGTGCAACGAGGCGCGCTTCCTGGTCCCGGCCTCGGTAATGATGAGGGTGCCGGCGGGGAAGTCCAAGGCCGCGAGCCCCAGTTTGCCCGGAACCTTGGCACCCGGGGCCACCCAGCGCAGCCGCCCGGCGATCATCAGGTGGAGCACCAGGAACAGCTCGCCCTCCAGTCCGATGACAATTCGTTTGCCGATCCGCCGCAGGCCCGTGACCTTCCTGCCCTCCACCTCCGACGGCGCCGGACTGACCGTACGAAGCAGAAACAGGCTGGGGAGACGGATCCGCTCGAGTCGCTCCCCTGCGACCCGGCGCTCCAGCGCTTCGAGGTAGACGGTGATGTCGGGGAGCTCGGGCATGGAGAGCCGTTAGTCGTTGGCCGTTAGTCGTTAGCCGCAATCGGTCCGCCTCGGCACCATAGCTAATGGCCGACGGCTAATGGCCAATTGCGACTCAAGCCCCGGGCGGAGAGAACACCACGAACCCATACTCGCCGACCACTCTGAATCCGATGCTCTCGTAGGCCTTGCGGGCCGAGTGGAAGCCGGTCTCGGTGAACAGGACGGCGCGCTCGATGCCGTGAGCCTGCTCGGCGGCGAGTGCCAGGGCGATCGCCAGGCGAGCGTATCCCTTGCCCCGCTCGGCCGCCGGTGTCCAGACGTTGCCGATCATCAGGGCCCCGGGCACTCGGGCGACGAAGTTGAAGCAGGACAGCGGGCGCCCCCCGATGGAGAGGACCCGCACCACGCCGGCCCGGTGGGCCTCGGTCATCTCCCGGTGGGCGGTGATCCGGAGAGATGGTGAATCCGTCGCGTGGAGGGCTTCGACCCAGAACCCGGCCCGCCACTCCGCAAGCAGCTCGAGATCCTGGTCCCACGATGGGCGGCAGATGAGGCCGGAAGCACGGGCCGACTCCGGTACGATCAGCTCGCCGAGATTGGCGGAATAGAAGAGGTCCCGGGACTCGGTGATCGGTCTCGCGTCGGAGAGGCCGAGGGCCGCGCGGGCCGCCGCTACTTCGGCCCAGATCCCGTGAAGGCCCCGCACCACACGCCCGGTCTGGCTCACCGCGAGGGTCGCCAGCTCCGCACTCAGGACCGGCGCGTGGAGCAGCAGCATCCCGTTCCAGCAATGGGCCGCGACGGCGAGCAGGCGATCACCTTCGAAGGCGCCGACGTAGGTGGCTTCCTGGAAGCGGCCCCGATCGACCAGGCCGGCGGCCAGCGCATTGGAGCGCAGCAGCATCGCGGCGTCGGCGCCCCTGGAGAGGAGGCGCTCGAGGGCCGCTTCGTCTCCCGGTGCGAGGGTCCGGATGTCGGGCATCGGTGCTCCCGGGTCTGGCGTTCGGGTGGCGCGTCAGCCAATTTACAGCCCCCCAGATCAAAACGACGGATTCCTCACGGGCCGGTCCCCCGGTCCCGGTGGTTCTTGTTTCACTGTTTCGTGTTTTGGAGCGCTGGTGCAAAAACCCAAGCCCCGGGTGCCCGAGACCGGCAACCTCCGCGTCGAGCGGATGGAACCGCTGGTGGCTCCGCATGTGCTCGCCGAGGAGCTGCCGGTGCCGCGTGTGGTGGCGGCGAGCGTCCTGACCGGCCGCTCGGCGGTGCAGGCGATCCTCGCGGGCCGCGACCCCCGGCTGCTGATGGTGGTGGGCCCTTGTTCGATCCACGATCCTGCCGCCGCCATGGAATACGCCCGGCGCCTGGCCGTCTTGCGAGACCGAGTGAGCGCATCGGTTGAACTGATCATGCGGGTGTACTTCGAGAAGCCACGGACGACCATTGGCTGGAAGGGGCTGATCAACGATCCCCACCTCAACGGCACCCGGGACATGGGGACGGGGCTTCGCATCGCCCGGCGACTCCTGCTTGATGTCATGGCGCTCGGGCTCCCGGTCGGAACCGAAATGGTCGGACCGGTCATGCCGCAATACATCGCAGACCTGGTCACCTGGACCGCCATTGGCGCCCGTACCGCGGAGTCCCAGACTCACCGGGAGATGGCCAGCGGCCTTTCGATGCCGGTGGGCTTCAAGAACAGCACCGATGGCAACCTGCAGGTCGCTCTGGACGGCATGCACGCCGCCAGCACTCCGCACAGCTTCCTGGGACTGGACATGGAGGGGCGGGTCGCGATCGTGCAGACGACGGGCAATCCCGACCGGCACCTGGTGCTCAGGGGTGGCGGCGGACGGACCAACTACGACGCCGAGTCGGTGGAACGAGCGGTTGTCATGCTGCGCGGGAGCCGGCTGCCTGATCGCGTCATGGTGGATTGCAGTCATGGGAATTCGAACAAGGACTACACCAGGCAGGCGGCGGTACTGCGGGAAGTGCTGGCTCAGCTCGCAGCCGGCAGCCCGCACATCATGGGCCTGATGCTGGAGAGCCATCTGCACGCGGGGCACCAGAAGCTGGGAGACGATCCGGGCGCTCTCAAGTACGGTGTGTCCATCACCGACGCGTGCATCGATTGGAACACGACGGAGAGCTTGATCGAGGAAGCGGCGGAGGTGATGCGGGGGGTAGTCGCGAGAGACCCGAGACCAGAGACGAAGAGAGCGGCAAGCGGTAAGAAGTAGTGAGACGTAAGCAGTGAACAGGATACTCCTGGAAAAGAAACGACCCTCCTCGATCGGGGATCGGGGAGGGTCGTTCGATGGCGGAGCGCCCCGCTTACTGCTCACTGCGCACTGCTACAGTCCCAGCAACTTCTCCACCCGCATGGCGCGCGCGATCTGTTCGGCGGTGGCCATGGTCCGCTCGGCCTCAGCGGGTTGGCCGCTCTGTTGCAGCGATTGGGCCAGGATCGCCCCGGTGATGGTGTAGAGGATCGGCGTGTTCAGAGAGGCCGGGTCGACCCAGTCACCCTGGGCGATCAGTGAGCGCTGGCCGGTGTAGACGTCGTTCCAGAGCAGCCCGGTTCGCGCCTGGTCGAACCAGCCGAGGCCGCGAATGTTCTGCAGCCCGCTCGCCGGGGTGATCGCGCCGGGCATGAGCTTGCGGACGAACCCCTGAGTCACGAGGTAGGGCCGCAGGCCCAGCTGGTCCCCGTAGTTGGCATTTCCCCGACTGAAGAAGACACCGCGATACGGGAAGCTGTCCTTGATCATCTGCAGGACCACCAGCTCATCGCGGAAAATGGCATCTCGGGTGATCGGCGCGATGATGCTGTCCTTCTGAAACACCTGCTGGCCTGGCAACCGGACCCCGATCGGGATCTGATCGGCTTGAGCGATGGTGAGCTTCATGACCGGCTGGGTCGGTCGGGGCCACTGGCGGTTACGATAGATGGCCGGTCCTGCCGCCGCGTCATACTGGTAGACCGGGCGCCGGATCAACTGGCGGACGTACCAGTCGGTTTGGAGCAGCGAGACCACGGCGACGGTCACGTCCTTCCGGATTCCTTCGACTTCCTGCGCGTACCAGAGCGGGAAGGTGTCGTTGTCGCCGCCGGTAACAAGGATGCCGTAGGGCTCGACCGAATTCAGCAGATCGCGGGCCCAGTCACGGGTGAAGGTCTGGCCCGCGCGCGAGGCGGCGTGCCAGTTGACGGAGAGTGGAACCAACGCGACGGCGAGCACCGGTGCCGCGATGGCCCACCCGAGATGCGGATGCGCGGCCTTGACGAAGGCCTGGGCCAGCCGGCGCCAGATCTCGACCAGCCCCAGCGCCGCCCACACCCCCCAAGCCGAGAAGCTCCAGAGGTAGAAGTAGTCGCGATCACGAACCTCTCGGGCAACCGAGTTGCCCAGCTCGGGCGCGACCGAATAGCCGTACTTGAAGTTCAGGTAGTAGATGAGGCCAAGGGTCATGGTGAATACCAGCGGCCCGAAGTACCAGAATGTCCGGCGGTGGTGGGTCCAATGGAGATACCCCCCCAGGAGTCCCAACAGAAGGAAGAGCATCGCCAATCCGCTCTGCAGGCCGGCATGCTCACCATGGGGATCGCGGAGCCACTGCCACTTGAAGTAGAGCCACCACATGCCGATCTGGCCGCTGAACGGGGCCTGCCGGATGGAGAGATCGGGCTTGTCGTACTGCTTGCGGGTGAAGTTGTACATGAACCGGTCGTAGGTCTCGCGGCTCAGGGTGCAGTCCAATTTCGGTCCGTAGGCGCAGGCGGTGACTTCACCTTCGTTGATCGGCGGATGAAAGGCGGCTCGGATCGGCTGGGCCAGGAACGGGGTCAGGCCCAGCACCACCGCCGCCGCGCCCGCCAGCAGCAACCGCCAGTGGAGCAGGGTTCCCGGGCGGCGCGCCAGCACCGCGAGACCCACGGCCGGGGCGGCGAGCATTCCCGCCATGTGGTTGGCGTAGCCTAGGCCCAGTAGGTAGGCCACCAGCAGGAGGGTGCGGTCGGCGCGGGCGCCGTCGGGCTGGTCGGTCCACCGGACTACTAGCCAGGAGACCAGCGCCAGGAAGAGCAGGGAAACAGTGTAGACCTTCTCGTTGACAACCGATTGGTTCCACACGGTGAACGCGGTGGCGCCGAGAAGGGTCGCCGTAGCGGCGCCGACCAGCTGGAGCCAACGCGCCGGGAACCAGCTGGCCAGGACCCGCTCAGCGACGAGGAACCAGAGCCCGGCCGAGGCGGCGCTGCAGAGGGCGGCCAGCAGGTTGACCCGCACCGCCACCGTGGACGCAATGGGGAGTAGCGAGAAGACCCGGCCCAGGATGACGAAGAACGGGTTGCCCGGCGGATGAGGAAACCCCAGGCCGTAGGCGGCCGCGAGGTACTCGCTGGTGTCCCACATGGCGGTGGAGGGAGCCAGAGTCGCCACATATAGAAGGAAGACCAGCCCGGCGGCAATTGCCGCGGCGGCGTAAGAGGGGCGATGGGCGGATGCGGCAGCCAGATTGTCTTTGGCTCCCACGTAAATGGCCCAGGGCAGGAGGACGCACCACGCGAGGATCAGGGCTACCGGGGCGAAACTCTCGCCGCCGCGGTAGAGATCGGCGAAGCCGGCGAGCAGGGCGAGGGCGGCGAGCCCCCAGGCGATCGTGGGGCGGGCGATGAGTGCGATGAGTCGCGGCATCGGGTGGTTCCTGGGAGGATCCGTTTCGGAACGAAGGTATGAAGTTCGTTTCAGCTTAGAGGAGCGGGCCGTCGATCGCACCGACCGGGTTTACCCCGCCAGCGCCTCGATCGGCTGCAAGACCTCGCGAAGGTATCGGCCGGTATGGGAGGCGGCGACCTCCGCCACCTCTTCCGGGGTTCCCTGGGCCACCACGCGGCCGCCGTGCTCTCCCGCTTCGGGACCCAGATCGACGATCCAATCCGCCCGTTTGATGACGTCCAGGTGGTGCTCGATGAGCACCACGGTGTGTCCGGCGTCGACCAGTCGATCGAGCACCTGGATCAGGACCCGCACGTCGTCGAGGTGCAGCCCCGTGGTCGGCTCATCCAGGATGTAGAGCTTGCGTCCGCCGCGTCGCGCCGACTGGGCCAATTCCCGGGCGATCTTGAGCCGCTGCGCCTCCCCACCGGAGAGCGTGTTGGCCGGCTGCCCCAGCCGGAGATAGCCCAGGCCGACCTGCTGCAGGTGCCAGAGCGCCTGCCCCAGCTTCGGCTGATGCCGGAAACGATTGATGGCCTCGTCCACCGTGAACTGGAGAACGTCCCGGATGGAGTAACCCCGGATCTTGACGTCCAGCACCTCGCGCTTGTAGCGGGTGCCATCGCAGATCTCGCAGGGTACGAAGACGTCGGCGAGAAAGACCATCTCGACCTGGACATGACCGGCGCCGGCGCAGCTGTCGCAGCGACCGCCGGCCATATTGAAGGAGAACGTAGCCGAAGTGTACTTCCGGGTGCGGGCGAGCGGCTGGGCCGCGAAGAGTTCGCGAATCTCGTCGAAGGCCTTGATGTAGGTGACGGGATTGGACCGGGGCGAGCGGCCGATGGGGGACTGGTCGACCAGCAACACGTCCTCGAGATGCTCCCACCCGGTCAGCGACTCCACCGTCCCCACCGCCTCGCCCAGGTGGGACTTGGCGCTGTGTCCCCCCCTGAGCCGGGCCTCCAGTTGACGATAGAGTACGTCGTGCAGGAGGGTGCTCTTGCCGGACCCGGAGACTCCGGTCACCACCGTGAGGGCGCCGATGGGAAAATCGGCATCCACCTGTCGCAGGTTGTGCAGCGTGGCTCCGCGGATCGAGAGACAGGGCCCCGGCTTCCGGCGCGCGCTGGGGATGCCGATCCGCTTCCTGCCGGAGAGATACTGTCCGGTGAGCGAGGCCCCCGCGCCGCTCACCGGACCGGCATAGACCACCTGGCCGCCCTGCTCGCCGGCGCCGGGCCCCAGCTCCAGCATGAAGTCGGCCTGGCGGATCGCCGTGGGATCGTGTTCCACCACCACGACGGTATTTCCCGCGTCGCGGAGTCGGTGCAGGAGGCCCAGCAACCGATCGATATCCCGGGGATGCAGGCCGATGGAAGGCTCGTCGAGGACATAGAGTGAATCGGTGAGCCGGGCCCCGAGGGCGTTGGCGAGCGCAATGCGCTGCGCCTCGCCGCCCGAAAGCGTCCGAGTGAGCCGGTCGAGCGTGAGGTAGCCGAGGCCGACGTCCCGGAGGAACTCGACCCGCTGCCTCAGCTGCTCCAGG
This sequence comes from Gemmatimonadota bacterium, assembly GCA_041485505.1. GTDB lineage: Bacteria > Gemmatimonadota > Gemmatimonadetes > Gemmatimonadales > GWC2-71-9 > JBDUEA01. The sequence goes on from JBGPJS010000115.1 coordinate 8,290, forward strand.
AGCAGCTCCCCGACCTGCCGCTCAAACGCGGTGAAGTCGAGCCGACCGAGCCAGGTGAGGAGATCGTCGACTGAACGGGATGCGACGGTCGCAATGGTTTCTCCACCGAGGCGGACCGCGAGAGCGTGCGGATTGAGCCGGGTGCCCTGGCACACCGGGCAGGTATGGGCCATCTGGTACTGCCGGAGGAAGACCCGGATGTATTGCTTGTAGCGCTTCTCCTCGAGCCCTTTGAGGAAGGGGAAAATCCCCAGGTACCGCCCGGCGCGGCCGTATAATAATTCCCGCCGATGAGTGGCCTTCAGTTTGTGCCAGGGCTTGTCAGGGTCGATTCCGAGCGCGCGCGCGGCGTCCAGGAGCAGGCGGCGGCGGGTCTCGTAGCGCGGCTTGGTCCAGGGATCAATGGCGCCCTGGAGCAGGCTCCGCCGCGAGTCGGGCACGATCAGCGACTCGTCGTACTCGAGGACGGCCCCGAAGCCGTTGCAGCCGGTACAGGCGCCCCGGGGATTGTTGAATGAGAAGAGGGCCGGGGTGACCACGGCGGCGGCGGTATCGCAGCTGCTGCAGGCGGGGAACTCGGTGAAGCGGAGACGCGCGGAGTCGTGGATCGCGATCGCGATCCCCTCGCCATGTTGGAAGCCCATGGCCACGGCCTCGGCGATGCGGGTGGACTGGGCCGGCTCCGCCGTCAGCCGATCCACCACGACCAGGAGCTCCGCACTCCGGGTCAGGTCGAGACCCTCCGGCAGTTGATCGAGGTGGAACAGGGCTCCATCGGCGAGGACCCGGATGAAACCAAGGGCGCGGAGGTTTTCGACTACCGCCCCGTGCGCGAGGCGGGCGATGGTGGGAAGCGGAAAGACGATCTGAACCCTGCCGGGTCCCTGGGCCAGCACCGTATCGGTCGCGGACTGCGGGGTGTCGCGGCGGACCGGCGCGCCGCAGGTCCGACAGAAGGGCCGTCCCACCCGTGCCCAGAGGAGCCGCAGGTAGTCGTACACCTCGGTGGCGGTGCCGACGGTCGAGCGGCTGGAGACGGTCGGGTTCCGCTGCTCGATGGCGACGGCGGGGGCCAGTCCCTCGAGGCGGTCCACCAGCGGCTTGGGCATCCGCTCGAGAAACTGCTGGGCGTAGGTGGAGAGTGATTCGATGTAGCGCCGCTGCCCTGCGGCGTAGAGCGTGTCGAAGGCGAGCGAACTCTTTCCCGAGCCGGAGGGTCCCGTGATCACGATCAGCGCCCGCCGGGGCAGGTCCACCGTGATGCCGCGAAGGTTGTGCTGTCGCGCGTTGACGATGCGGAGGACGGCCTGAGACATGGTGGGGGAAGGATAGCCGAGGGGGCGGTACGGCGGTAAGGCGGTAGTTTCACACGTTCCGCCGTTCCGCCGTTCCGTTCCGTCGTTTCGTCCTCCC
>JBGPJS010000116.1:0-9616 GCA_041485505.1 Gemmatimonadota bacterium
CCTCGAGCAGCTCGTAGCGCTGCCCGTCGTCCGGGAAGTTCTCCAGATCGGCGATGGTGTACTGCGGCACTCGCAAGGGCATGGCCATAATGTCTTCTCGGCGGCACGGAATTGGCAACTCGGCATCCGCCACGGTAAGCCCTCGCCGGCGACCTACCGTCATCAGACTCTTCCGGGCGACATCCTGACAGCGCAGGGCTCTGGTCCCCAGGCCCAAAGCAAAGGGCGACCCGATGGGTCGCCCCTACTCGTCTCTCGCCTCTCATTTCTGGTCTCTCGCCTTACCCCACCAGCAGATTCAGCAACCGATTGGGCACGTAGATCACCTTGCGAATCTCGTGGCCATCGACGAAACGCTTGACGGTCGGATCCCGCTTCGCCGCTTCCACCACCGCGGGCTCCTCGGAGTCCCGCGGCACCATGACCTTCGAGCGGGTCTTGCCGTTGATCTGTACCGGGATCTCGACCTGATCCTCCACCACCAAGCCGGGATCCCACAGGGGCCAGCCGGCGTCGAAGACCGACCCCTTCCCTCCCAACCGCTCCCAGCACTCTTCGCCGAAGTGGGGAGCGAAAGGCGAAAGCATCACCACGACGTCGCGCACCATCTCCGGCTCCCGGCAGCCGTTCTCCCGCATCTGGTTGACCAGGTCCATCAGCGCGGCGATCGCGGTGTTGTAGTGCAGGCTCTCGATGTCATCGTGCATCTTCATCCTGGTTCGGTGCCACTTGGAGACTAGCGTCTTGGTGAGCTCGCCGCCCGCCGGCTCGGTGGACACTTCACTCACCAGTTGCCACACCTTGTCGAGAAACCGCCGCGGCCCGTTGATTCCCGCGTCGCGGAAATCCCCACCCTCCTGGAACGGCCCCAGAAACATGAGGTACATCCGAAAGGTGTCCGCGCCCCATTGCGCGATGTATTCGTCCGGCACCACGACGTTGCCCTTCGACTTGGACATCTTGGCGCCGTCCTTCACGATGAGCCCGTGGGCCCGGAACTTGGTGAACGGCTCCTCGAAGTGGATGTGGCCAAGGTCGTGCAACACCATCGCGAGGAATCGCGAATAAAGCAGGTGCAACACGGCGTGCTCGTTGCCGCCGATGTACGTCGTGACCGGCAGCCACTTGCGGGTCCGGGAAGGATCGAAGGGACGGTCGTCGAACTCGGTGCTGGGGTACCGCAGGTAGTACCAGGCCGAGTCGAGGAAAGTGTCCGAGACGTCAGTTTCACGCCGCGCCCGCTTCCCGCACTGGGGACAGGGGACGTAATACCACTCCTCGTGCCGGGCGAGGGGGGAGATGCCCGAATCGTCCGGGCGGAAGTCCTCGATCGGCGGCAGGATGACCGGCAGATCCTTCTCGGGAACCGGCACGGTGCCGCAGGCATCGCAGTAGATGATCGGGATCGGGGGACCCCAGTACCGCTGGCGGGAGATGCACCAGTCGTGCAGCCGGTACTGCACCACGCCCTTCCCCGACTTCCTCGACTCGAGCCAGCGGATGATGGCGGGCTTGCCCTGGGCCACCGGCTGACCGTCGAACTGCCCCGAATTCACCAGCCGCCCGTGGACGTTGTCGGTGTACGCCTCCGCGAGCGGGGTGCCGGCCTCGGCCCCGTCGCCGGCGATTACCCGAACGATCGGGAGGCTGAAGCGTGTGGCGAATTCGAAATCGCGCTGGTCGTGACCCGGGACTGCCATGATGGCGCCGGTACCGTACTCCATCAGGACGTAGTCCGCCACCCAGATGGGGATCGACTCCCCGTTGGCCGGGTTGCGGGCGTAGGCCCCGGTGAAGACGCCGCTCTTCTCCCGATCCCCCACCTTGCGGGAGACCAGGTCCTTCGACTTCACGTCGCGGACGTACCGGTCCACGTCGAGGCGGTGCTCGGCGGTCACGATCTGGCGGACCAGTGGATGTTCCGGTGCCAGCACCATGAACGTGGCACCGAAGATCGTGTCCGGCCGGGTGGTGAACACCTTGATTCCGCCGCCCGCCGGCATTTCGAAGCTCAGCTCCGCGCCCTCCGAGCGGCCCAGCCAGTTCCGCTGCGCGGTGGCCGTGGTATCCGACCAGTCAAGACGGTCAAGATTGTTGAGCAGCCGCTCCGCGTACTCCGTGATCCGAAAAAACCATTGCTCGAGGAGGCGCTGCTCCACCATGGTGCCGCAGCGTTCACAGGCGCCGTTGATGACCTGCTCGTTGGCGAGCACCGTCTTGTCGAACGGGCACCAGTTGACGGCCGCCTTCTTCTTGTATGCCTTTCCCGCCTGGTAGAGCTGCAGGAAGAGCCACTGGGTCCACTTGTAGTACTTCGGGTCGGTGGTGGAGAGTTCATGACGCCAGTCGAACATTCCTCCAACCCGCTCCAGCTGCCGGCGGAAGTTCGTGATGTTGCGGGGGATCAGCTCTCCCGGATGGGTGCCGATCTTGATCGCGTAGTTCTCGCTGTGAATCCCGAATGCGTCGAAGCCGATCGGCTCGAAGACGTCGTATCCCTTGAGCCGCTTGAACCGGCCGAAGACATCGCTGCCGCTGAACGCGAAGAGGTTTCCCACATGCAACCCCTCCGCCGACGGGTAGGGAAACATCATCAGGTTGTAGAACGGCTTGGCCGCGCGATCCAGATCGGGCTGGTTGGTGCCCCGCTCCGCCCAGCGGGCGCGCCACTTGGCCTCGACGGCCGTGGGATCGTAGCTGTCGGTCATGGCGGGGAAATGTACCGGTGGGAGGTGGTAGGCAGTAGGTCGTAGGGTGTAGGGTGTAGGGGATTCGTGGTCAGTCAACTGGCCAACGAGTCGCTCGCGCCCACCAAGCGGCGGTCTCCGGCGCCCCATGCCCTACACCCTACACCCCATGACCTACCATATTGCCCAAGGGAAACCACCCCTCTAGGTTCTACCATCCCTTCCGCTTACCACCTTGGAGCCTGATGGGCGCCAGGACCTACAAACTCGTCAACACCATTTACCTGATGGGCGCCGTAGCGGCGCTCGGGTTCGGCACGTTTGCCATCGGGCTGACCTCCCGCAGCGCCGTCCGGTTCGTCCAGCAGCAATCGGGTCTCTTCCTGGAGGAGACCGCCCGCCACTCGGCGGACCTGGTCGAGCGCCTGCTTTCCTCGCGACGCCGGGAGATTGAAATCCTGGCCGCGGTTCCGGACCTCGCGCGCCTGGCCGATCCCGCCACCCGCGCGGCCGACCTTGCCACCTCCCAGCGATACCTGGCCTTTCTCAGCCAGCGCTCCGACTTCCGCGGTATCAGCGTGGTCAACGCCAGGGGCACCGCACTGGTCGCGGCCCGCCTCCGCCCGCTCGAGGAGAACTGGTGGGAGAAGGCGCTGGGTCAGGGGGTCTTCGTCGGGCGTCCTCGGGTCGATTCGGTGAGCGGCGCTACCGTCGTGGATGTCGCGGCGGCACTGCGCGTGGTCGGGCGGGACGCACCGGTGGGAGTGCTCGGCGTGGTCTATCCGATGGATGAGATCGCCCGGACTCTGCGGGGCCGGACCCTCCTGGGCGATTCACTCTCCGAACAGCTGGTGGCGCCCGACAACACCATACTCCTCTCCAGCGACTCACGCTACCAGGCGGGCCGGAGCCTTTCGACGAGTGATCTGACCCAGAACGATCACACGGTGGTCCTGGACCTTCCCCAATCGGGGCTCAAGCTGGTAGTGCGGGAACCCGACCGGGGAACCTTCTCGCTCATGCTCCGGGTCGCCACCGGCCTCGGGTTCGACGCCACGCTCCTGGTGCTCTTTGTCTTCGCGGTCATGCTCATCATCGTCGGCCGGCTCAAGCTCCGCGTCGTGGAGCCGCTGTTGAGCCTCGAGCGAATCGCCAGCCGGGTGGCGCAGGGCGATCTCGCCGTCCCCTCGCTGAATGTCTCCGGGTCCAGCGTGGAAGTAACCCGCCTGGTGCAGGCCATCGGCACCATGGTGGAGGAATTGCGTACGCTGGTCGGCACTCTGCGAAGCAACGCGGGCGAGGCCGCCTCGATGGCGGAACAGATCTCCTCCTCCACTCAGGAGATGAGCGCGTCGACTCAGGAGGTTTCGGGCACTTGCGGCGACCTGACCGACCGGGCCTCCCAGCAGGCGTCACTGGTACGGGCGACCGCCGACGACTCCTCCAAGATCCTGGCGATCGCCGAGGAGCTGGCCCAGAGCGCCGTCGAATCCGCCAAGCGGAATGCGGCGCTGGCCCGACTGGCCGGTTCCCACCGGGAGGAGCTGACCGTGAGCTCCACCGAATTGAACCGCCTTGGTGAGGAGATCGAGAAGAGCGCCGCGGAAGCGGAGGCGCTCGCGGTGGCATCCGCTGAGATCGAGAAGTTCGTGACCCAGACCAAGGCCATCGCGCGGCAGACCCACATGCTGGCGCTCAACGCGGGCATCGAAGCCGCCCGGGCCGGCTCGGAAGGGCGCGGGTTCGCGGTGGTGGCCGAGGAAGTCCGAAAACTCGCCGGCCAGGCAGCGCAGGCGGCCACCATGACCAGCGAGACCGTTCGCAACGTCCAGGCCCGTGTGACCTCCACGCAGGGTCGGCTCCTGCGGCTGGCCAAGGGTGGCGAGGCCGCCCGAGATGCCGCGCGCACCGCCGCCGAGGGACTCTCCAAGGTCGCGAGCGAAGCCGAGATGAGTGACGAATGGAGCCGGCAAATCTCGGCGTCTGCCGAGGAAGTCCGCGGGCTGATCGGGGGCATTGCTTCGAAGATGGCCACCGTGTCGGCCGGCACCGAAGATGTCGCCGCGGCCGCCCAGGAAATCGCGGCATCGGCCCAAGAGCTCAGCGCCTCCACCCAGGAAATCGCCTCCTCGGCCGATCAGCTGGCCCGGGCGTCGCAGGCACTGGATAGCACGGTGAGCCGGTTCAAATTGGATTGAGGGATTGGGGAATTATGGGATTGCGGGATTGTGGAATTGTGGGATTGTGGGATTGGAGCGTCGAATGAAAATCTCTCCCCAGATTCCCCCAATCCCCCAATCCCTCAATCCCTCAATCCCTCAATCCCTCAATCCCACAATCCCCTAATCTCCCAAGCAATCCCTGCAACTGATCCACTCCCAGATCCCCCATATGCCCGATCCGGATGGCCCGATCCTTCATGGCGCCGTAACCGGATGCGACGGTCCATCCCGCTGCCGCTAGATTCGCCATGATGGTGGCACTGTTGGTTGCATCCGGCAGGGTGAGGCAGGAAACCGTCCACGAGCGCCGTCCTTCCGTCGCCAGAAAGCCGATGGCAGGATGGGCCGCGACCCAGCGTTCCACACCGAGCAACATCTCGTAGTGGCGGCGCCACCGGGCCTCGACGCCCCCCGACGCCGCGATCCGCGACAACTGACATTCCAGAGCGTACAGCAGCGAGAGCGCCGGTGTTGTGAGTGGCCGATGCTTGAGCGCCGCCTCATGATAGGCGGCGAGGTCGAGGTAGCGTCCCCGGTCCGGGAGAGTACGCGCCCGTTCGATCATCCGCGGTGAGGCGACGCCGAGCGCCATGCCCGGCGGTAGGGCGAGCGCTTTCTGCGATCCGGTAAACACAAAGTCCAGCCCCCACAGGTCGGTTTCGACCGGTGAGCCGCCGAGGGAGCTCACGGCGTCCACCAACAGCATGACGTCGCGCTGGGACCGGACCACCGAGGCCAGCTCCTCAAGCGGTGCCTGGGCACCGGTGGAGGTCTCCGAGTGGACCAGGGCGACCGCGTCCACTTCGGGACCATCCAGGAACCGGGCCAGATGCTCGGCTTCAAGTGTGCGCCCCTCCGGTACCACCGCCCGGATTACCTCTTTGCCGCACGCTTCGGCGATGTGGGCAAAGCGATCGCCGAAGGCACCGCCGACCACGACGAGCACCCGGCGTTCGACCCCCGAGCGAATTGCGGCCTCCATGAACCCGGTGGCGGAGCAGGCCGCGATGAGCACCGGCTCGCGGGTACGGAAGAGGGCACGGAGCCCGGGCTGCAGTCCGGAAAAGAGCTCCTCCATGGCTGGGCCGCGGTGGGAGATCATCGCCCGCTGCATGGCGGCGAGCACCTCGGGATGGACGTCAGTAGGGCCGGGCAGGAAGAGCTTCCCGAAGGGGGGCATGGGGGAGTTCCGGGTTCCGAGTTCCGGGTTCCGAGGCCCGGGCTCAGAGGATTCCCCCTGTCGTGACTCGGAACCAGGAACTCGGAACTCGGAACTCTTCACTGCTTACCGCTCACATTCTTGGTGAGATACTGGTCCAAGATCCCGTCTTCAACAATCTCTGCCGTCTTCACCAGCCGGACCCCTTCGTCACCCCAGTCGCGCAGGAGCTGCTCACCCAATTCGTAGCGGATCGCCTTGGCGGCGTCGGTGACGAAGTAGAGCTTGGTCTGGGGACGGTGCAGCAGCAGGCCTTCGATGGCGCACTTGGCGCAAATGTCGAGCGCGACCCCATAGAGGATGATCACCTGCGGATCCAGGACCCGGAGGACGGTGTCCACGTTCGCGTTGGTGAAGACGTCAAACCAGTTCTTGTGGAACAGGATATCGCCCCGGTGGCCCGCGATCTTCGAGGCCAACGCCTCCGGGTCCTGGGGGCCGGGTTCAATCAGGAGCGCATCCCGCAACGCCGTCTCGGGGATCTTTCTCTGGCCCGGCGTCCCCCGCATGCAATGGTCGGGATAGGTAGTGACGAAGTCGGGGGTGGCGCTGAGTTCTAGGTGGCCCGCTACGTGATCCTCCGCGCTGGCGATGATCCGGATCCCTTTCGCGTGCGCGAAGTCGGTCAGTGCCTTGAGCCGAGGCACGATGGCCTCCGCCCGGGGCACGTAGAGTTTTCCGTCCGGCATCATGAAATCGTACTGGGTATCGATGTCCCAGAAGAGGAGTCGGGTCATGAGGCTCCTGGCCTTAACGGGGTGAACAGTGAACAGTAAGCAGTGAACGGGAGGGCACGGGTGGGGCTCGCTTACCGCTCACTGCTCACCGCTCACCTGGTTGTCCCAAGGACGGTACCGCCAGGACCGGACACGGTGCCAGCCTGATGACCTGCTCGGTGGTGCTACCCCGGAGCGCATCCAGAATCCCTTCCCGGCCCTCCGTCGCCATGACGATGGCGTCGGCACCGGTCTCCTCCGCGTGCGCCACAATCTCCCCTACGATCCTTCCCTGGCGAACCGCCCGGTTCCAGGTCCATGACGGAACCAGCGGAACGACCGGGTTGGGCAGGTCCGACTCCTCACCCACGTGGAGAAGCGCGAATTCGCCCGGCCCAACCCCGATAGTGGTGGCCAGTCCGGCGGCGACGTCGAGCGCGGGCCCGGGATCGGGGGTCCGATCCACCGGAACCAATACCCGGCGTAGCGTGAGGTGGCCGGAGTCCGGCGCCACGAATCCTCGGGCGCGGGGTGGCACGAAGAGTGTCGGTGTCTTCGACCTGCGGCCAAGCGGCTCCGCCACCGCGCGGTGCAGCCAACGAGGCAAGCCCTCCCGTCCATGAGTCGCCAGTACCATCAGCTCCACGGGATGGTTACGCGCATAGTCCAGGATAGCACCGAGCGGTTCGTGGCTGGCGGCGTCGACTTTCTCGACTTGGATGCCGAGCCTCGAGGGCAGCGATGATCGCGGGCTCCCGGCCTCGAGCAGGCCCCAGCGCTCGAGGGTCTGGCGGACAGCGGGAAAGTCGGTCCACTCGCGGCCCGCGGTGTCGGCGGGGGCCACGTGGATGATCGTGAGCTTGGCCCGGGTCTTGAGCGCGATGGCCAGCGCATGCGCAAAGGCGATATCACTCTGCGGAGAGAAGTCCGTGGGATGCAGGATCCAGCGCGGGGCAAACGATTCAACGCCGAGGGGTGACACTATTCGAGGCTCCTATTTCGGCGTTGGTCCGTTCTGGGCCTCGCCAAACCGCTCCTTCCGGAGCAGTGCCAATGACCGCCGCGCCCGCCGTACCGATGACGCCGCCGGATGCAGATCGATGAGCCGCCGCAGCTCACCCATGGCCTTGCCGGGGTCGTTGAGCCTCAGCTCGTAGAGTTCTGCCAGAGCTAGACCGATCCGGATGTCGTCCCCGGTTCGGATCCGCTCGGTATCGCGGAAGTTCTCCAGCTCGGCGACCGCGGCTTCCGGGGTGCGGAGGGGCCCTCCGAGGAGAAGGCTCCGGCGCACCATCGCCTCGACGTCCCCCTTCCCGGCTCGCGCCCGAGTCAGATACTCACTTGCCGCCGCGTCATAGTGGCCTTGGGCGACCAGGGCCTCGATCGCCGAGTAGCCGGCCCCGGCCCGAAGCAGGCCGACGTTCTGGAGAGCGGTCACTCCGAAGTCGATGACCGGCTCCAGGATTCCGTTGATGACCCCGAGAATCAGCCCGTAGACCGCCCAGAACGAGCCCACCAGGAGCAGGGCCCGGGGATCACGGGTGAGGAGCGCCAGGACGAGTGCCAGCGCCGTCGCGATGAAGAGCAGGGCTCCCACGGCCAGTCGCAGGAGACGGAAGGGATCCTCATCCTCCCCGGGTTCTCGCGGTGAAGCACCGGACGACATTGAAATGGTCAACCGGCTCAACTTAGGGAGGGCCAGGGTGTGCGGCAAGTTGACAGAATCGCACTGAGGTTCTAAATCCCCTCTGCGTTTGCCTCCAGCTGTGTTTCGATCCAAACGGTCGGTTCCCTGGGAGAACCCAACGTGACTGCATCCGTATCCCGACGCGCGTTTCTGGGCGTCACTGGCTCCGCGATCGCCGCGGCCAGCCTGCCGGCCAGCGTGGCCGGGGAGTCGCGCTGCGCCCCCGCGGTGATCATTCCCCCCGCCTCCCGCCCCGCGGCCATCGCGTCCGCCAACGGGATCCGCGGTGTGGCGCGCGCCTTGGAGCTGGTCCAGGGCGGCGCGGATACCCTCGACGCGGCGGTCGAAGGGGTGAAGATCCAGGAGCTCGATCCCACTGACAATTCGGTGGGCTATGGCGGGCTGCCCAACGAGGATGGCGTGGTCCAGCTCGACGCTTCCTGCATGCACGGCCCCACCCGCCGGGCCGGCGCGGTGGGGGCTCTTGAGGGGATCAAGACGCCGAGCGAGGTCGCCAAGCTGGTGCTCAAATACACCAACCACATCATGCTGGTGGGCGAGGGGGCCAAGCGGTTTGCTCTCTCGTATGGATTCAAGGAGGAGGATCTGCTCACGCCGGAGTCCCGTCAGATCTGGCTGGCCTGGCGCGCCAATCGCGGGCATGAGGACAACTGGCTCGACGTCCCGGACAACGAGCCGATGGTAGCCCGCCCACCGACCGGTACCATCAACCTGAACTGCATCAACGGGCAGGGCGACATTTCCTCGGTCACGACGACCAGTGGGCTGGCCTGGAAGATCCCCGGCCGGGTGGGTGACTCTCCGATCATCGGAGCCGGGCAGTACACCGACAACGAAATCGGCGCCGCCGGATCCACCGGCCGGGGTGAGTCGAACATCATGGTCTGTGGCGGCTTCCTCACCGTGGAGCACATGCGGCGCGGCATGAAGCCCACCGACGCCTGCCTCGAGACGCTCAAGCGGGTCCTCGCAGCGACCCCCGCCCGGCTGATCAACGAAGCCGACCGTCCGAAGTTCGACCTGACCTTCTACGCTCTGAACAAAAAGGGGGAGTTCGGCTCGGC
>JBGPJS010000117.1:0-9551 GCA_041485505.1 Gemmatimonadota bacterium
AACTGCTAGCTCTTGCCACCTGCTGCCTGCTCCCTGCACTCACCCCGGCCCCATCTCCTTCTGCGCCGTAGGCCCCTGAGGCGTTCCCGAGGCCTGGATCCCCTGGCTGGCGAGGAACTCGGCGAGAGCGGACTGCTCCAGCGCCTTCTGCTCGCCTTCCTTTTCCTGGATGGCATGGACGTCGACCAGGTCCTTCGCGACCCGGGCCTTGCCTGCCGAGGACTCGTAGCGCTTCTGCAGGATTTCCTCGACGCTCTTCATGGTGTCACCGAGATCGCCCACCTTGAAGACCGCATTGCCCAGGGCAGCGGCGGCCTCGGCCTGGGCTTCCTTGATCTTGACCTGGGAGAGCTGCTTGTCGAGCCGCTGGATCTTGGTCTCGAATTCCTTCTGGGAGATCTTGGCCTGCCGGAGATTGACCTGATAGGCCTCCTCGGTCTCCTGCAGCTCCTGGGTATCGGTGACGAGATCGGCCTTGAGCTCCTGCAGCTCCCGGGCGAGGCTCCCGGCAAGATCGGCGTTGCCGGCCTGATGATTGGCCAGGATGCGGCGTTCCAGGTCGCTGGCCTTGATGCTCTTGCCCTTGACCTGACTCTTGAGCCGCTCGGCGATCCCCGCCATCTGGGCGAGGGCGGTATTGTAGTGCGCCATCTTGTCGCGGAACTCCTGCTTGGCCGCTTCCATCAGCGCTTCGGGGTTGGATTCCTCGAGGCCGCTGATGAAGAGACTGAGAAAGCCCCGGAACAACCGTCCGATCCGAGCCAAGACCGCCATGGCGCCTCCGAATGTGCCCAGGTTGGGTTGAGGGGGAAAAGATCGGGCGGGAGGGGGGGAATGTCAAAGGCTGGGTGGACCGAACGACCGAACCACCTAGCCCCCCAGAAACCCCCGCAACTCCTCCAAGCGCCGCTCGATCTGCTCCGGCGCCATCTCCCGATAGCGCGCCGGGAGAAAGCGGATGTCGGTGCATTCCTTGACCGCCACCAGGTCCATGTACTCCAGTTTCCTGGTGTGGGCGCTCGGGCGGACATCGCGAATCACCTCGGCCAGGACTTCCTTGAGCGGGCGCCGTGGCTCGGTCGCCAGCTCGTGAATCCGGAGTCCGCGGACCAGAATGCCCTCCATCTCGTTCCCCCCCAGCACGATACTCTCGCCCAGCGCTGGAATGTCCTGGTCCTCCAGCGGGAACTTGAGCTTCCGCGCGACGGCCAACAGGAGGCTCCGCATCTCGTCAGGCGTCTGGGGCGGGAAGAGCGGGATGTGAACGTCGAGCCGGCCCTGGCGTTTGAGATCCACCTCGACCAGATCCGGTCGCGAGGTCGCGAAGACCCAGATGATCCGCCCCCGGTTCCGGGTATCGGACATTTCCTTGGCCAGCATGGAGTAGACCCGTCCGGAGAGCCCGCTGTCCCCGTCGCCACCCTCCCGCTTGCCGGCGGCCTGATCCGCTTCGTCGACGAAAACGACCACCTGGCCCAGGGCCCTCAGGACCGCGAAGATCTTCTCCAGATTGGACTCAGTGGCACCAACCCAGCGATCCCGGAAATTCTTGAGGACGACGCAGGGAACCCCAAGCTCTCCGGCCCAGCAGGTGACCAGGAAGGTCTTCCCGGTGCCGATCCGGCCGGCGATGAGATAGCCCATCGGCAGCGCGTGGAGGACACCGCGGCGCAGCAGCTCGGCATCCTCCCGGAGCCAGGCCTTTACCGAATCCAGTCCCGCCACGTGATCCAAGGTGAAGTCCGATTCGATGAACTCGAGCAGGCCCTGGCACTCCCGTTCGATCAGATCCTTCTTCATCCGGGAGAGCCAGGCCGCGGTGATCCGCTGGCCGTTCTTGAGCGCGAGTGCCAGCACGGTGCGGGCCCCGACCCGGCTTAAGCCGGTGAGGCGTCGCGCCAACACCTCCGGCGACACGTCCGATTTGGCGGCCAGCTCCGGGAACTGCGAAACGGTCAGGACCCGGATGTACTCAATCATTTCGGACTCATCCGGGAGAGGGACCCGGAGGGTGGAGGCGTGCGGATTCTCGGTGACCAGCGGATTGAGGTCCGCCAGCCCTTCGGTAAGCAGGACGCTCACGATGTTGGAGTGGAGAATCGACGGATCGTTGGCCCAGCCCAGCACCTTCACCACGTTGGCGCTGAAGGCGCCGCCCAGGGATACCGCGTCGCCGCGGGGCACCACGAATTCCGCGAAATCGATGATGACCGCGATCTTCCGGCCGGAGGCCTCCTTCCCCTGTAACGACTGGAGGTTGAGGGTCCGAAGGAGATAGCGGTCCAGCAGCTCCAGTGCCGCACCCGGTTCCCGGGTCTGGCCCAGGGCGTTCAGCTCCGGGCCCAGGGCGCCCTTGAGCCATTCGGACCAGTCGTCCCCACCCTTCACCGGCCGGATGCCGCGCGAACGATCATAGTGCAGGACCACGTCGTACCCGGCGAACATGACCTCGTCGAGGTAGGACTTGAGCGAGAGCAGCCGGTCGCCTTCGGCGGGGATGGTGTCGAAGACGTTGCCGTGCAGCACGAACTGCGCGACCGCGCCGGAGCGGAAGAGATCCCGCATCTCGCTCGCCCAGCCCGGGAGCGGCGCGGTCACTGGGACTGCCGGGCTCGGGGCGGCAGGGCCAGCGGTGGCTCGGTCAGGAGATCGTCCATCGCCCCGAAGACCTTCTGCTGATCTTGAATCCACTGCGCCGTCCCTCCCAGCGTCGAGGTGACTTGGTCGATTCGCTCCGAGAGTCCGGCGGCGTCGGTCGACAAGGCCGCCTGATCCCGAAGCAGTTCCACCTGTTCCTGGATCCGGGTCAGCTCCGATTCAAGGAAGGCCATCTTCTTCTTCCCCTCGGCGTGCTGGGATTGCCGCTGCACCATGATGTCGAGCTGGCCCTGGAGACTCTTCCGGAGATCGTCGCCGAGAGTCGGGTCGTCGAGGCGCTTGCGGAGCGCATCGATCCTGGCGTCGAGCGTGTCGGCGGTGCGGGGATCGCCGGGATCCTTCACCACCCGCGCGATGGCCCGGCGCGCCAGCAGCAGTTGAAGATACATCCACGAGAGCCGGCCGAGACTCTCTTCCTGGGATTCGAGACCGCCGGTGAGGGCCGGGTTCTGAGCCTGCTGATCCAGGATGGAGCGGCAGCGGGCGACCAGCGCCACATAGCGGGCCTGATCGACATCGGGGAGCCGGGCCACCAGCTGGTCGTGCCGCTGCTGCCAGTCGTCGCGAGAAGCCGAGAGCCCGCGCGCGGCCACGGTGCGCTGGAACCGCGCATTGCTGCTCAGCAGCCCGAGGTACCCCAGCTCCAGGCCGAGACCGATCACCCAGAAGCCCGGGTTGGTGAGACCCAGAAGCCCGAACGCCGCGAGTCCGATCCAGTTCGGCGGGACCAGCATGCCGAATGGCCTGGCGTTGAAGGCGGCGCGGAGGTAGCCGAAGAAGCCAGGCTTCATCGGTGAGCGGTGAGCGGTAGGCGGTGAGCGGGAGCGTCCTCGAGCCTCACGGTGCACCTTCCCTTGGAATTCTCAAGATCATCCTGATACGGGAGAATGTCGAGCACCCGAGGATGCCCTCCCGAGGAACTTACCCACCATCCCCCTGCTGACCGCTTACCGTTCACCGCTCACTACTTGCTACCCGGGAGGCCAGGCCAGCTTCCTCCCGCCCAGCAAATGCAGGTGCAGGTGGAAGACCGACTGACCGCCGTTGACACCGGTATTGGTGACGATGCGGTACCCCGCGGGGTCGAGACCCTGCTCGGTGGCGACGTCGCAGGCAAAGGCGACCAGCCGGCCCAGCAGAGCCTCGCCGGCCGGGCCGCGGGCGTCCCGTGCGGCGAGGAGGTGAGCGGTGGGAATGACCAGGAAGTGCACCGGCGCCTGGGGGTTGAGGTCGTGGAACGCCACGGCCTCCGCGGTCCGCTTGACCTCTTTGGCCGGGATTTCCCCCGACGCGATCCGGCAGAAAATACAGTCAGTCATGGGTTCCTCGCGGGCGCGCGGCGGCAACAACGGCGGCGGCGGCGAGCGCCGCGGTTTCGAAGCGGAGCAGGTGGGGACTCAGGCAGACCGGGATGAATCCTTCGGCATTGAAGAGAAGGCGTTCCGCGTCAGTGAACCCCCCTTCCGGTCCCACCGCCACGGTCACCGCCGAGGAGTCTCGCGGAGGAGCGGGGGCCTGGCCCCGGGCATCCGCGAGCCAGCGGGTACCGTCCAGCGCTTGCGTCGCGAATTCTGCCACGCTCTGTGGTTCGGTGATGACCGGAGCCCACGCCGCGAAGCATTGCTTCACCGCTTCCCGGCCCCGGAGGCGCAACCGCGCGACCTGGGCGCCTCTGAGCTTCGAGGCCACGCCGCCGGTCCGGTCGGTTTCGAGGGGCACAATGTCCGTCACTCCCAACTCGGTGCCTTTCTCGACCAGCCAGGCGAATCGCTCCCGATCCCCGGCCGCCACGCCGAGCCTGAGGACCGCCGGCTTTGGTATCCGGTCGATGGAGGCGAGGGTCACCTCCGCCGTCTTCCCCTTCCAGGCCAGGGGACCGGTTGCGATCACACCCTCGCCGTCGAACAGCCGGATCCTGGCCCCTTCGGAAACCCGGCGCACTCGAAGGTGATGCACCTCGTCCTCCTCCAGCGGCACCGTCCGCCCGGCGACGAGCGACCCGGGGATCGCCAGGGCGGCGATCATGCCCGCTCGGCGGCCACCGCCCACCAGTCCCCTTCGATCGCTTCGGCCCGGATCTGGAAGCCGCCCGACAGGAGCGGCGCCAGAAATTCGGACGCTTCCACCCGTTCCATTCCGGAAAAGATCACGCTCCCGCCCTGGCGAACTGCCCGGTGGATCTCGGGTAGCATGCTCACGTTGACGCTGCGGAGAATGTTGGAGAGGGCCAGGTCCACCGGCGCAAAGAGGGGCGCCAGCTGGCCCCCGTCCCCGTGGAAGAATTCCACCCGTTCCCCGACGCCATTCCGATCCGCATTCCGCCGGGCCACCTCATTGCAGTCCTCATCCTGCTCGAGACCCACCACGCGGGAGGCGCCGAGGGCCGCGGCGGCGATGCTCAGAATGCCGCTCCCGCTTCCAAGATCGAGGACGAAGTCGCCGGGATTGAGGAACCGTTCGAGGAGTCGGAGCGCGGCCCGAGTGGAGCCGTGCTCGCCGCTGCCGAAGGCGGATTCGGGATCGATCACGACGATGGCTTCATCCTTCCGAGGCTGGTATTCATACCAGGAGGGGACCACGGTGAGGCGGCCGAAGCTCCGGGGGCCCAGCCCCTCACGCCACTCGGTGGTCCAGTCCACCCGGTCGAGTTCGCGCCGGGAGACCACCACTGCGGAGCCGTGCTCGGCCCTCAACCTATCGAGGAGCCGATCGGCCGACTCGGTATCGGGGGCAAACGCCAGCAGAGCGCCGTCGCCCCGTTCCTCAACCGCCTGCCCGGTGTGCTCGACCAGCCAGGCGCCGAGGGCCTCGCGCCGCGCCTCCGCCGCCTGCACTTCGATGGACCACCAGGTCATGCGCCCAGCGCTTCCTTGATTTTTGACCAGAAGCCCCCGCGCTTGGGTGGCTCGCCTTCCACCTGGGCGAGCTCCCGGAGGACGCGAGCCTGATCTTCGGTGAGATTCTCGGGGGTCCAGACATGAATCCGGATGTGCAGGTCGCCATGGCCCCCCTGTCCCAGTCGGGGCAGGCCCTTGCTGCGGAGCCGGAGCACGGTTTCCGTCTGAGTCCCGGGGGGAATGCTCACGCGCTCATCGCCGTAGGGAGTGGGGATGGCAACCGCCGCGCCCAGCGCGGCCTGGGAGAAAGAGAGCGGAAGATCGTAGACCAGATTGTCCCCGTCCCGCTCGAAGCGCTCGTCATCCTTGACCTCGATCATGACGAGGAGGTCGCCGTTGGGCGCGTTGCGGGGTCCCGCGGCACCCTGGCCGCGCAGGGTGAGATAATTGTTCTCGGAAACCCCGGCCGGGATTTCCACCGAGACGGTCCGGTCGGCCCGCACCCGCCCCTCCCCACGGCACTGCTCGCACGGCTGTGCGATGACCGTCCCTCCTCCGGAGCAGGCCGGACAGGGGGCCACCGAGACGAATTGGCCAAACATGCTCCGGGTCACCTGGCGCACCTCACCGCTTCCGGCGCAGGTACGGCAATTGGTGGGACGGGTTCCCTTCTTGGCTCCGGAACCCTGACAGCTCTCGCACCGCTCCAGCGTCTTCAGTTTGACGGTGCGCTTGGCGCCGGTGGCGACCTCGGTCAGACTGACCTTGACGGTCACCTTGATGTCCTGCCCCCGGCGCCGCTCCGACTCGGCCCGCCCGCCGCCGAACAGGGAATCGAAGCCTCCAAAGTCCCGCATGAAAATGTTGAGCGCCTCCGAGAGATCGACGTGGTGGAACCCTCCCCCGGCGCTGGCGTTCCCCAGTCCCGCCTTTCCAAAGCGGTCGTAGCGGGCCCGCTTCTGCGGATCCCGCAGTACCTCGTAGGCCTCGGTCATTTCCTTGAAGCGGGCCTCGGCCTCGGGGTCGGGATTGCGGTCGGGGTGCAGCTCCATCGCGAGTTTCCGGTAGGCCTTCTTGATGTCAGCCTCGGATGCGTCACCGGAGACCCCCAGGAGATCGTAGTACTCGCTCATTCCATCAGGCCTTCCACCAAGCGGCTGGTGTGCTCTACCAGGCCGATGATTTTCTCGTAGGGCATCCGGGTGGGTCCCAGCACCCCGATCACCCCACTCAAGTCTCCGGTGCGGTACGCGGCGGTGATGAGGGTGAAGCCGCTCAATCGGGGGTCGCGGTTCTCACCCCCGATGGTGACGGTGAGTCCGGCCTGGCGGCGGCGTTCCAGGGCTTCTCGCAACAGGTCGCGTCGCTCGGTGATCTCCAGCAGATCACGAATCTTGCCGTTGGAAGAGAATTCCGGTTGGTCGGCCAGCATCTGGGCGCTGCCGAGGACCACGTCCGCGTCTCCGCCGCCGAGGGCAAAGATGTCGTCTCCTTCGGCGATGAAAATGTTGAGAAGTTCCTGCGCTCCCAGGGTCCCCTCGGCATCTCGCAGGCGCTCGGTGAGGGAGGAGCGGATCTCCAGTAGTGTTAAACCGGCCAGCCGCTCGTTCAGGGTCTGGGCCACCCGTTGCACCACGTCGAGTGCCATGGTGGCCGACACCTGGACGAAAATGGTCCGGACCACTCCGCTGCGCAGGTTGAACACCAGCAGAAGCCGATCGGTCGCCACCGGTACCAGCTCCAAACGCTCGAGCACCAGTCGGTCCAGCGCCGGGGCCACCGCGACCCCAAGCTCCTGGGTCAACACGCCGAGAACCTGGGCCGCCCGGCGCAGCAGCTCTTCGAGCGCGGTCTTGGTGGAGGGAAGCTCCGAGCGGAGCGCTTGTTGTTCCTCCCGGCTGGGCGCCGGAGGGCGGGTCAGGTTGTCGACGTACCAGCGATAGGCGCGGTCGGTGGGGATTCGGCCAGCGGAGGTGTGGGGGTGAAAGAGAAAACCCTTCTCTTCCAGCTCGCTCATGGTATTCCGGATCGTGGCCGGAGACACGCCCAGCCCGAACCGCTTGGCGATGGTCTGACTCCCCGCCGGTTCCGCGGTTTCGATGTAGGTCTGGATCACCGCTTCCAGCACCCGCAGTTCGCGGTCAGTGAGTGAGTCGCTGGCTGGCATGCTTCAAAAGATAACAACGTAAGCGGTGAGCGGTGAGCAGTAAGCGGGCCCCGCCCCCCCACCTCCGAAAACAGCCCATCGACTGCGGCGGGGCGGGGAGGCCCGCTCACCCCTTACCGCTAACCGCTCACTGGGGAGGGGCGGGAGTGGGAGGAGAGGGTTGCGACCAAGGCATCCATCCGCAACCACCCTTCCGGTGTGAGGGCGAGCCGGGTCCCATCACCTGCGGAGCGCAACCAGCCCTGGTCGAGCCATTGGTGGGCCCGTTCGATCGGAATGGCCTCAGCCGGTAGCCCATCCGATGTTCTCAGAGCCAGGTAGAGATCCTCCAGACGGCGGGCATCGGCATCCAGTTGCTCGCGTCCCGCCACCGGCGACTCCCCGCGGGCAACCGCCCGCTGGTACGCCGACCACTCCCGCAGATTCCATTGCCGATCATGGCCGAAGCCGCTGTGTGACGAGGGACCGAGGCCGATGTAAGGCGCCCGTTGCCAATAGGCGCTGTTGTGGCGGGCCCGTCGACCGGGGCGGCCGTAGTTGGACACCTCATAGTGTTGGTACCCCGCCGATGTCAGCAGCTGGTCCGCCGCAAGGAATTCCCCGGCGTACCGCACCTCG
The DNA here is from genome assembly GCA_041485505.1 of Gemmatimonadota bacterium. Lineage (GTDB taxonomy): Bacteria > Gemmatimonadota > Gemmatimonadetes > Gemmatimonadales > GWC2-71-9 > JBDUEA01. The sequence continues at coordinate 8,281 of JBGPJS010000117.1, forward strand.
TCCACCGGGACATTCTCCCCGCGGCCAATCCAGTGAGCCAGGGGGGTATGGGACTCTACTGTGAGCCCGTAGACCGAGAGATGATCGGGTTGGAGGGTGAGGGCCCGTTCCAGGTCGGCCTCCCACCGGCGCTCGAGCTCGGCCGGGAGGCCGAAGATCAGATCGAGGCTCAGGTTGGTGAAACCGGCTCCCCGCAGGATCGTCACCGCGGCTGGTACCTGCTCGGCGCGATGGGTCCGGTGCATCCATTGGAGGACCGGTGGCTCGAACGACTGAACGCCGAGCGAAACCCGATTGATCCCCGCCTCACGCCAGGCCCGGGCGGCATCGGGTGTCACATCATCGGGGTTGGCCTCGAGGGTGATCTCCGCCTCCGCCGAGACCGGCCGCTGCTGCCGGACCCGATCCAGAATCCGCGATAGCGCTCCGGAAGAGAGGAGTGATGGGGTTCCGCCGCCGAAATAAATGGTCTCAAGGGTCGGCGAATTCCCCCAGGCCGGATGCGGTAGCCAGTGCTCCCACTCCTTCAGTACTGACTCGACATACGCCTCTGACGGAATGGTCCGCCGGACCGCGATCGCGAAATCGCAGTAGCTGCACCGTCGGGCACAGAAGGGGACGTGGAGGTAGAGGTGCATCTTCCAAGGTAAGCGGTGAGCAGTAAGCAGTGCGCAAGGGGCTCGCGGTGGTGAACCTGGAACCGGAGGACGGCGACCGGACGGAGCACCCCGCTTACTGCTTACCGCTCACTGCTCACTCACCAGTTGACATCCCCGGCCGCGCGCGGCATAGTACCCCAACCATTTTCCCCAGGGGGTTCTGTGTTGAATCGTGCCTCGTTCGCCGGGTTCGTCGTGCTTGGGGGGGTCCTCGCCACGCTGGTCGCGCCGGCGCCGGCCGCAGCCCAAGGCAAGATCGAATTCACCCCGTTCTTCGCCAGCTTCTACGCTCTGAGCCATGTTGCCACCAACCTGACCGACGCCAACGGAGGCACGTTCAGCGAACGGTTGAGCAACGCCCCGGCCGTGGGGGCGCGGCTCAGCTTCCGTCTCAGCCACACAATCGGGATCGAAGGCTCGTTCACCTACGCCAAGACCGGTTTCGAGGCCGGGGTCGGAAAAGACAACACCGGCACGATCACCAGCGTAGGCATTTTCATTAACGGCAACGCGATCATGGCGAGCGGGCGGGTCACCTTGCATCCCCGCCGCAGCAACTTCCGGGCAATCCTGGGCGTCGGCTATCAGAAGCGAGGCGGGGACGCCTGGGAC
>JBGPJS010000118.1:0-9497 GCA_041485505.1 Gemmatimonadota bacterium
ATCTCTTCCGGGTGCAGGCCCGGGTGCTGGAAGGCGAGCTCTGGGCGGCGGGCCGGCTCGCGGGCCGTCCCGATTCCGGTGCCGGGAGCTGGCCGGCCACTGAGGAGCAGTGGGAGGCCGATACCTCGCGAGTCCGGGTGGCCGTCGAGTACGAGCAGCTGCCGGATCGGCGTACCGTTGCCCTGGCACAGGGGAGCATGACCGACGGACGGGAGTCACTGTCTTTGTTCCGCTTCGACTCGCTCACCGGCCTGCCATCGCCCCAGACCCTCGACGCCAAGTGGAATCGATTCCCTTCCTTCGAGCAGATCCGTGATTCCGTGAAAGAGAGCGGCGGGACTCTCGTCGAGGGGCCGCTCCGGTACTGGCTTTCGCCTACCGGGCTGGGGGCATACCGCACCTACTTCGGGGTGAGTCAGAATGGAGATCCGTCACTAGTCTGGGTCAGCCTCGCCATCGGGAACCATGCCGGGGCGGGCCGTAGTCTGCTCGATGCTTTCAGCAACCTTCGTGGCCTCTCGGTTCCCCTGATCACCCCCAACACGCCGGCCCTACTGCTTGAGGAAGCTCGCCATTGGCTCGCGAAGGCCGACTCGGCCCTCCGGAGCGGCGACATGGAGGCTTTCGGCAGCGCCTTCAGCGCTCTCCGCCGGGTGCTTCAGACCGGGGCCGGTCGTCATAAGTCATGATCTTGCTCTCGTTTAGCCCAACGGCTACCTTGCCCGCTCCGTGACCTTCCCCCGCCACCAGCCGGAACCGAAATCCGCGGTAATCGCGTTGGGAGGCAACGCGCTCGCGCGCTCGGGCGAGCCAGCCACCATCACCAACCAGTTTCGCCACACCCGAGAGAGCCTGACTCCCATCGTTGAGCTGGCTCGGGATGGCTGGCGGATCGCCCTAGTGCACGGCAACGGCCCCCAGGTCGGCGACGAGCTGGTCCGCAATGAGCTGGGGCAGCCGATGGTCGAATCGCTTCCGCTCGGAGTGTTGGTCGCCGGGACAGCGGGATGGATCGGCTACATGATCCAGCAGTCGCTGCAAAACGCGCTCGCCCGGCGCGGCATCCGGCGGGAGGTAGTCACCCTCGTGACCCAGACCCTGGTGGATCCGGATGATCCGAATCTGGCGGTGCCGAGCAAACCGATTGGCCATCCCCTCACGGCGGAGCGGGTCGAGCGCCTGCGGGCAGCCGGGGTGCCGATCGGTCGGGACGGTGCCGGCGAGTGGCGGCGGCTCGCCTGCAGCCCGGTCCCGCGAGCCGTCGTCGAAGCGCCCCTGGTGCGACGGCTGGTGCAGGACGGGGTCATCGTGATCGCGGCGGGGGGCGGAGGTCCACCAGTCTACTCGGATCCGCGGCTCGGACTGGAAGGCATCGATGCGGTGGTGGACAAGGACCTGGTCGCTGCCAGCCTCGCTCGGGAGCTGGACGCGGACGTATTCTTGATCCTCACCAGCATCGACGCGGTCTACCGCCAATGGGGGACGCCCCGGGCGGCCCCCGTCCGCCGCATGACCCTGGTGGAAGCGGACAGGATGCTTGCGGGGACGGAGCTCGGAGCCGGCAGTATGCGGCCGAAGGTGGAGGCCGCGGCGACGTTCGTGCGGGCCGGAGGCCGCCGGGCCGTGATCGCGCATCTGGCCGATGGCATGGCCGCACTCGCCGGACAGGCGGGCACCACAATCGAGAGGGACCCGTGAATCTCCACGAGTACCAGGGTCGGGCCATGCTCAAGGCCGCCGGCATCCCTATGCCGGATGGCGACGTCGCCTCGACCCCTTCGGAAGCGGAGTCCATCGCCCGGCGGCTCGGCGCCGGCGTCGTGGTCAAGGCGCAGGTGCACGCCGGCGGACGGGGGAAGGCGGGGGGAGTGAAGCTGGCGAAAGGCCCTGCCGAGGCGGCGGAGTGCGCCGAGCGGATCCTCGGCATGACGATCAAGGGGCTGGTCGTCCAGAAGGTACTGGTGGTGCCCGCCGTGGACATTTCGAGTGAGAGCTACGTCGGCCTGATCATGGACCGCGAGTCCCAGCGCCCGGTCTTCATGGTGAGCGCCGCTGGCGGGATTGACATCGAGGAGGTGGCGGCGAAAACCCCGGAGAAGATCACCCGACTGCCGGTGGATCCCCGCTACGGGTTGCTGCCGCACCAGGCGCTCGGATTGGCGTTCACGCTGTATCAGGATCTGCCCCAAGTCCGGGCTGCGGCACGGATCATGGAGCAGCTGTATCAGGTTTTCACGGCCAACGGTGCCTCGCTGGCCGAGATCAACCCGCTGGTGACTACGCGGGATGGTCGGGTGATGGCTCTCGACGCCAAGGTATCCATCGACGACAACGAGCTGGACCGGCGGCCGGACCTGGCGCTTCTCAGGGATGAAACCGCGGAGGAGCCGACCGAAGTGGCCGCCCGCCGCGCCAATCTCACTTTCATCAAGCTGAACGGCAATGTCGGATGCGTGGTCAATGGTGCGGGTTTGGCCATGGCCACGATGGATCTGGTGAAGTACTACGGTGGTGAGCCGGCCAACTTCCTCGACATCGGAGGCAGCTCCAATCCGGAGAAGGTGGTCAACGCGCTGAAGATCATCACCAGTGATCCAGCGGTCAAAGCCATCCTCTTCAATATCTTCGGCGGCATCACCCGGACCGACGACGTGGCCACCGGCATTGTCACGGCGCTCGGCCAGTTCAAGGTCAAGGTGCCGATCGTAGTCCGTCTCACCGGCACCAACGAGGCGGAGGCGTTCAAGATCCTCAAAGGCATCGGCATGACCGCCCTCAACGACATGGACGAGGCCGTCCAGCAGGTGGTCAAACTTGTCCGGGAGGCCGCGTGAGCGTCTTCATCGACCGGAACACCCGCCTTGTGGTGCAGGGCATCACCGGCCGCGATGGCTCCTTCCACACCCGGCAGATGATCGCCTACGGGACCAGCGTCGTCGCGGGAGTCACGCCGGGGAAAGGCGGTCAGACCTTCGAGGGAACGGTCCCGGTCTTCAACTCGGTGGCCGAAGCTGTCGCCAAGGCAGCCGCGAACACTTCCGTGATCTACGTCCCGGCCGCCCTGGCGGCGGGAGCCATCTACGAAGCGGCCGACGCCGGCATCGGGCTGATCGTCTGCATCACGGAAGGTGTTCCGGTCATGGACATGACGAAAGCCATGCCCTTCGTCCGCGAGCGCGGCGCTCGGCTGATCGGACCCAATTGCCCCGGCCTCATCACCCCGGGACAATCGAAGGTCGGTATCATCCCGGGGAATATCTGCGCCCCCGGCCGGGTGGGCCTGGTGTCCCGGAGCGGCACCCTTACGTACGAGGTGGTCAACCTGCTGACCCAGGCAGGGATCGGTCAAAGTACCTGCGTGGGCATCGGTGGCGACCCGATCATCGGTACCAACTTCATCGACTGTCTGCGCGCTTTCCAGGACGACCCCGACACTGACGCCATCGTGATGCTGGGCGAGATCGGCGGCACTGACGAACAGAAGGCGGCCGAATTCGTGCGCCAACATGTCCGCAAACCGGTGGTGGGATTCATCGCGGGGCAGACGGCTCCCAAAGGCCGGCGCATGGGTCATGCCGGCGCCATCATCTCGGGTTCTTCCGGCACCGCCGAAGAGAAGATGGCGGCCTTTCAGGCCGCTGCCATCGCGGTGATGAAGCGCCCCGCCGACGTGGTGCCGCTGCTTCGGTCCAGGATGTGAAGCCGCCCACTTTGCTGAGCCCGAGCCGCGTCGTAGTGCCTCTGCCGGCAAAGACACTGGCAGAGGCGGTACGAGTGCTGATCGAGGCTTGTGTGGCGGATGGTGCGGTGCGGGATCCGGAAAAACTCAGCACTGTGGTGAGCGAATCATGGCCGGAAGATACGCTGAGCATGGGGCCAAACGCCTTTCTGCCACACTTCCGGACCGATGCGGTGGATGGGGTCGTGGTGGCGCTCGGGGTTGCGCCGGGTCCAATCCGACGGGGGCCCAAGGCACCCCGCCAGGCCCGCGTGGTCCTGCTCGTAGTGGCCCCGCCTCGAGAGGCGGCGGCCTATCTGCAGGTCATCGCGGCGTTCGCGCGGGCGCTGGGGCAACCAGAGGTTGTCGCCGCGCTGCACCATGCCCGTTCCGCGGCCGAGGTCCTCGCCATCCCCGGGCTGGACCAGATTGCCCTGGAAGGGCAGCTGACGGTGCGGGATGTCATGACGGCGCCGGTCGTGTCGGTCGGTCTGGATACCCCGCTGGGCGAAGCGGCTCGATTGCTCATGCAGCATGGCTTCGAGGCTTTGCCGGTGGTCGGAGACCGGGGCGAGGTCGTCGGGCTGGTTACCAACGCCGAACTGCTGCGCTATCTGCTTCCTGCCTACGTTCAGCGGGTCAATACGGGAAAGAGCCCCGCGGTCCGAAAGGTCGGTGGCAGGATCGTGGCCGATCCCCGGCAGCTTCCAGTCCGCGAGGCCATGGTACGCAACGTCGTCTGCGTCCCCGAGGACCAGACCCTATCGGATGCGGCCTCGCTGATGGCCAACAAGGATCTGGATCGAATTCCGGTGGTTCGGGATGGCGTGCTCACCGGGATGCTGACGCGGGCGGATATCGTGCGGAAGTTGATTGGAAGGGCGTAGGGTGTAGGGTATGGGGCGTAGGGTCACCGAAATGGGGTCCGACCCCCCGCACTCTCCGACTTGCGCCCGACAGAATACGCTCTCTACCCTACACCCTAAACCCCACACCCGATGCCCATGCTCACGCTCGGAATCGTCAAACCCGACGCCATCGCCTCCGGCAAGACTGGGTTGATCGTCGCCCACCTCCAGAAGGAAGGCTTCGTGCTTCGGGCGGCGCGACTGATCCGTCTCACCCCCGCGCAGGCCGGCGCCTTTTACGAGGTTCACCGGGGTCGGCCGTTCTATGACGACCTCGTCGCTTTCATGACCACCGGCCCATGCCTGCCGATGGCGCTGGAGCGGCGCGACGCGGTGGCGCAGCTTCGGACGGTTATTGGGGCGACCGATCCCGCCGAGGCGGCGCCTGGGACCATTCGGAAGCTCTATGCGGAGTCCAAGGGCAAGAACGCCATTCATGCCTCGGACAGCCTGGAAAATGCGAAGCGGGAGGTGGCGTTCTTCTTTCCTGAGAGCGAGTTGGCAGGGCTCTGGGGGTAGACGAAAAACCAGTTCCGGGTTCCCAGTTCCCAGTTCCTAGTGCCCAGTTCCGAGGAGGTCCCGGGCCAGACATCTGGTCCCCACGAGCTGTCGCAGCTGAGGCTTGGAGTGCCTCCACTCGGAACTCAGAACTGGGAACCCGGAACTTGCTTCAAGTCATTACAGGAATTAGGTTTTGCGCCCATGCTTCAGGTCGACCTGCGGGATCTCCGGAGGGGGCCGGTGGAGACCAGCGGGCAGCTCCAGCCGGACGATCCAACATTTGACGGCCTGAGGCTGGATCTTGAGGGGCCCGTCTCAGTCTGGGGCCGACTCCAAGCCACCGGGGAGGACGATTTTTTTTGGCATGCAACCTTGACCGGCCAGGTCCGGGGGGCGTGTCGGCGGTGTCTCAAGCAGCTTTCCTACCCGGTCCGGGCTGACGTCGAGGTGCTGTTCAGCGCCGACCCGGAGGTGGCTGACGATCCGAGCGTCTACCCGCTGCCGGAACCAGTGACCCGGATTGATGTTCGCGAAGCGGTCCGGGAAGAGCTGGCGCTGGCGCTGCAACCCTACCCGCTCTGCCGGGAGGATTGCGCCGGATTGTGCCGAAAATGCGGTGTCGATCTCAACGCGGGGCCTTGCGGCTGCACGGCCTCCGCCGAACCTGGCTGAGGAATTCATGGCGGTTCCCAAGCGAAGGATGTCGAAGTCCCGGAAGCGGCTGCGCCGAGGCCATCACCGGGCGGCTTCAGTCGCCCCCCAGGCCTGTCCCCGGTGCGGCTCGCCCAAGCTCTCCCATCGGGTGTGCGGGACCTGTGGTTACTATCGCGGCAAGAAGGTGATCGAGGTCGAGGACACCTGAGGGTGATCCGCGTCGCCTTGGACGCCATGGGGGGGGATGACGCACCACGGGCGGAAATCGCCGGCGCGGTGCAGGCCCTTGAAAGCCTTCCCCCGACCTTCGCCATCCAACTTGTGGGCCGTCGCGACGCCATCGAAGCGGAACTCTCCCGGCATCCTCCGGCGGACCGCGCCCGTCTCGAAATCTGCGAGGCGCCCGACGTCATCGGCATGGACGAAAAGCCGCTGGCAGCAGTCCGCCGGAAGCCGAATTCGAGTATCGTCGTGGGGCTCGGTCTCCAGAAGGCTGGTCAATCGGACGCCTTTGTCTCCGCTGGGAACACCGGTGCCGTGCTCGCGGCGTCCACCATCCTGCTCGGCCTCCACGAAACCGTCGAGCGCGCCACTGTCGCCACCCTGTTCCCGACCGCGGACCTGCCGGTGCTGGTGCTCGACGGGGGGGCCACCGTGGATTGTTCCCCTCGGGAGCTGCTCGGTTTTGCCTATCTCGGCACCGTCTATGTACGGGATGTCCTTGATCGGCCCAACCCGAAGGTCGGGCTCCTCAACATTGGCGAGGAAGATGAAAAGGGAAACGCGGCCGCCAAGGAGGCGCACCTGCTGCTCAAGCAGGCGACCGGTCTCAACTACATCGGGAATATCGAGGGTCGCGATATCCTGGCCGGTCACGCCAAGCACGGCGTGGTCGACATCGTGGTCTGCGACGGATTCGTCGGCAACATCGTGCTCAAGTTCTATGAGTCGGTCGCGCGGCTCATCGTCCTCCTGGTCAAGCGCAAGGCGCCCGACGTGCTGGAGCGCTCGGACGTCAAAGAGGCCTTCCGAGTGCTCGACTATTCGGAATACGGCGGCGCGCCGCTGCTCGGTGTAAGAGGGGTGTCCATCATCTGTCACGGCTCCTCGACCGCCAACGCCTTCAGGAACGGCATCCGCGTCGCGGTACAAGCCGTGGAACACAACCTGAGTCAGCATATCGGAGCCGAATTCGCCCGGCGGGACGCCTCGGCCGGCGCATGATCGCCCGCCCGATCGCCTACATCGCCGGCCTGGGGACCCATGCGCCGTCGCGCGTGGTGACCAACCGGGACTTCGAGGAGCGTCTCGAGACCTCTGATCAGTGGATCGTAGAGCGCACCGGGATTCGGGAGCGCCGAATCGGCGGGCCGCAGGACACGGTCTCCAGCATGGCCAAGGTGGCCGCGGAAATCGCCCTGGAACAGGCCGGGACCACGGCGGCGATGCTCGATACGATTATCGTCGCGACCGCGACGCCGGACTATCCGCTTCCGTCCACTGCCTGCAGCCTGCAGGCGCTCCTGGGTGCCGAACGGGCCGCCACGTTTGACATCTCGGCGGCCTGCTCCGGGTTCATCTACGGCCTGACATTGGCCGAAGGCCTCATCGCCGCGGAGCAAGCCGAGCGGGTGCTGGTGATCGGCGGAGAGAAGCTGAGCAGTATCACCGACCCACTCGACCGTTCGACCGCGATCCTCTTTGGCGACGGCGTCGGAGCCGCGGTGGTGCAGCGCGGCCACCCGGATGGGCGCGGGATACTGGCGACGTTCATCAAGTCGGATGGTCGCCTCAAGCCGTTGCTTCACATTCCGGGCGGCGGGACGGTCGACCCAATCAGCGAAAAGGTGGTTCGGGAGCGATCACATTACATGAAGATGGCCGGGCGCGAAGTGTTCAAGCATGCCGTCCTCGAGATGGCGGATGCGTGTGACGAAGCCCTTCGCCGGGCCAACCTGACGGCCGACCAGATCGATCTGCTGGTGCCGCACCAGGCCAACATCCGGATTATCGAGGCGACCGCCAAGCACGCCGGTATGCCCATGGCCAAGGTCATGGTCAACGTGGACCGCTACGGGAATACCTCGGCAGCCTCCATCCCGCTGGCCCTGGGGCAGGCGGTGGCCGAGGGCCGGCTCAAGCAGGGTATGCTGGTGTTGCTGGTGGCATTCGGCGCCGGGTTCACCTGGGGCAGCGCTGTCATCCGGTGGTGAGCGTGCTGATGTGCCCCGGCCAGGGGGCACAGCGGGTGGGCATGGGGAAGGATCTGGCGGAGCGCTTCCCCGCGGCCCGCGAAGTTTTCGCCGCGATCGACGATGCCCTTGAGACTCCCCTCTCGCGGCTCATGTGGGAAGGGCCGGAGGACGAGCTTACGCTCACCCACAACGCCCAGCCCGCCATACTGGCCCACAGCGCCGCGGTCTTCGCCGTGGTCCGAGAACGCCTGGCGGACGCCGGGGCGGGACTGGGCCACAGCCTGGGTGAGTACAGCGCGTACGTCGCCGGGGACGCGCTCGACGCGGCCGACGCGGCGCGCTTGGTGCGCCGACGCGGCGAGCTGATGCTCGAGGCTGGACGGCGCCGCCCGGGCACCATGGCCGCGGTTCTGGGGCTCAAGACGGAGGCCGTGCAGGCCGCCTGTGCCGAGGGATCGTCGACCCTTGAAGTGGCAGTCGCGGCCAACTTGAACGCCCCCGACCAGACCGTGATCTCCGGCGACCCGGCTGCGGTGGAATGGGCCGGCGCCGGGTGCAAGGCGCGGGGGGCCAAGCGGGTGCTCCCCCTCAAGGTGAGCGGGGCCTTCCACTCGCCATTGATGGAACCGGCGGTGGCTGGGTTGCGTGCGGCGCTGGCTGCCGCGAAGTTCGGCGCCCCGAGGTTTCCCGTCATCGCGAACGCAACCGGTCAGGCCGTCACCACCGCCGAGGGCGCCCGCCTCCGGTTGGCCGACCAGCTGACGGCCCCGGTCCGATGGGTGGCCTGTGTGCGCGAGGCGGCACGACTCCAGCCGGACGCCCTCTGGGTGGAGCTGGGACCCGGGGCCGTGCTATCAGGGCTGCTCAAGCGGATTGTGCCGGGAGCGCCGTCGGTGGCGCTGGGGACCGCGGACGAAGTCGAGAAGTTTCTGGCGAGTTGAGGCGTGAACAGTGAACCGTAAACAGTGAACCGGGGCCCCATTCACTGTTCACCGTTTACGGTTTACTGACCGAGGAGATCTGGGCGTGGTAGGAATCGACCTGACCGGCAAGACCGCCTTTGTCACCGGCAGCACGCGTGGGATCGGGCACGCCGTCGCCAGCTTGCTCCACCAGGCCGGAGCCAAAGTTGGTATTGTCGGGCGGGATCGCACCAAGGCCCAGGCGGTGGCGGCCGAGTTGGGCGACCGCGCGGCTGGCTTCGGCTGCGAGATGTCGAGCGGGGACCAGGTCGAGGCCGCGATCGGTGAAGCGGAGAAGACCTTGGGGCCGATCCACATTCTGGTAAATAACGCCGGAATCACCAAGGACAACCTGCTTCTCCGGATGAGCGAGGCCGATTGGGACGAGGTCTTAGCTGCCAACCTCAAGGGGGCATTCCTCGCGACCAAAGTGGTGATCCGGGGCATGATGAAACGGCGGGCCGGCCGGATTATCAACATCACCAGCGTCGTCGGCCTCACCGGCAACCCGGGACAGTCGAGCTATGCGGCGAGCAAGGCCGGGTTGATCGGGTTCAGC
>JBGPJS010000119.1:0-9451 GCA_041485505.1 Gemmatimonadota bacterium
CGACGCGCTCGAGGCCGACCTCGACGCCCGTATGGCACCGCCCGGAGATGTTGAGTCGCTGGTGCTTGCCCGTAAAGCCTATGCGCTCTGGCCGTTCCATTCGAACCTGGGCCTCGATCTGCACCCCGAGGCAGCTACCCGGTTCCTTCTGGCGCTCCGCCTCCAGCAAGCTGGCCAGAGCGACAGTGCCGCGGCCTTCTTCGACTCCTTCGCCCCGCCGCGCACCTGGGTCTCCACCTACACCCCACGATCGCTGTTCGCGCTCGGCGAACTGGCGGAGGAGCGCGGGGATCGAGCCGGGGCCACGGCGTACTACTCCCATGCCCTGACGTTCTGGGACCGGGATGAGGTGGCGGTTGCGGGCTGGCGAGAGCGGGCGAAAAGCAGGCTGGCAAACGTGAGCGGCGAGCGACCTCCCCCGTGAGAAAAGGCTGCCCGGGGGAGCTGGGGTGTTACGCCGCCACCTGGGCCCCGCAACCCTCGCAGAACCGACCATCGGGATGCAGCGGGACGCCGCAGCGGAGACACCCCGATGGGGTAAGCAGTCGGCCACCGCAATGGGAGCAGAAGATGGCATCGGGCTCCGGGCGAGGGCCACAGGTGGGACAGGTGGGAGAGGACGGAGAGGTTGGAGAGGAGGAGCGGAGGGTGTGGACGCGCGCGGCGACCAGCCGCTCGATCTGGTCGCTTCCGTCCGTCTTCTCCGTCCGTTCCGCCTTCTCCGCCTCTTCCGCCTTCAAGACCGCCAGCGCCTCCGCCGTGTATTTCTGCAGCAGGAATTGATAGTCGGCGTCCGAAAGCTTTCCCGTGGCCTTATCGAACTCGATCTCCCGAATGGCGGAGAGCGCCACACCGCGTGGGGTCTCTTCGGGATCCAGGGGATCCGCCGACGCCGGCCCCTGGGCCCGCGGAAAGGCCAGAGGCTCGAGGATCAGCGCCAGCGCGACAACTCCCACGACCAGCGCCGCGATTGCTTCCCAGACCATCAGGACTCCAGCTCCCCGAGCGCCCGGCGGAGGCGGTCGAGGTCGTCGGGAGAGGCGGCGGGAGCGGCGGGCGTGGTGGGAGCGGCGGAAGCAGCGGACAGCCGTAGAGCGATCCGCCGGCGCAAGACGGTGGCGAGCACGCCACCGCCCCCGAGGATCAGCACGCCGGGCAGCAGATAGCCGGCCCAGTTGAATCCCTCCGGCTTCGGTGCCATGAGCACCTGCTCGCCGTACTCGGCGACGAAGGCATCGACGATCCCCTGGGCATCCTTTCCGGCGGCATGCAGGGCCATCACGTGGCGGTGCATCCGCGGCGAGGTGCCGCAGGTGAAGTCCGTCGTGCGGCAGGTGAAGACGTCGAGATTGCACCCGCACTGGCATTTGAGCCGGTGCTCGACCGCTTGAATGAAGAGATTGTCGTCGAGTGCGGTGACCCGATCGCGTTGCTGTCCGGCGGCCTCGGGGTCTCGGAGAGTCCCGGTTGTTCCCCGGCCCGCGAGCGAATCGCCCTGCTGCCCGGCGAGCCGGGTGAGCGCCGGGCCGCACATCGTGACGGCGACGGCAGCCAGAAATCCGCGGCGGGAGGTCTGCCGGTTCATACCCCCGTCCCGGTGCCCATTCCGGCCAGCTGGACCTCATAGCCGGACTGGGCGGCGCGGGACAGCGACGGCGTCGGTCCGCTCCCCGGCCACATCGTGATCAATCCGCCCGCCACCAGTACCGCCCCCCCGAACCAGACCCACCAGACCAGCGGATTGATGGTGATCCGGTAGTTGGCCTCTTCGGTGCCCTCGACCGTCCCTGCAAACACCAGGTAAAGATCCTCCCGCAGCCCGCTCCGGATGCCGACCTCGGTCGAGGGCTCGAACGACTTCTCGCGGGTGCCCTGGCCGCCAGGCTCGGTAAAATGCTGGCGCTTCTCCGAGGTGAGGATGCCGATCGGCTTGCCGTCCTTCGAGACTTCCATCGTCGCCGCGGTCACCACCCGATTGAGCATGTCGTACTGGGAGATGCCCACGTGGGTGAGCTTGTAGGTGTGCCCGTAGGGGCTCTTCACCTCGACCGATTCGCCGGGGCGGAGGGTTGCTTCGCGGTCCACCCGGAAGGCCATTCCGGTGAAGGCGACACAATAGATGATCGCGCCGAGGTGGACCACGTAGCCGCCATAACGCCGCCGGTTACGCCCGGTCAGCCGGAGGAATGCCGTGGGCCAGGACTCCTGATACATCCGAGTGCGCGCGCGGGTGCCGCGGTGGAACTCCTGCACCAGGGTCCCCAGCACGAACCCGGCGAGCGAGATCGCCATGATCGGGTACAGATCGCGCATGCCGGCGCCGGTGATGATCGCGGCGGTGACCAGTCCCGCCCCCACCGGCATCAGGAACTGGCGCTTGAGATTGGCCGTGGACGTCTTGCGCCACGCGATCAGGGGCCCGATGCCCGTGAGGGCCAGCAGCAGAAGGCCGAGGGGGATATTCACCCGATTGAAGAAGGGAGGGCCCACCGTGATCTTGGTGCCCCGGACCGCCTCGGAGAGGATCGGGAAGAGGGTCCCCCAGAGCACCGAGAAGGCGATCCCGACGAAGATCAGATTGTTGAAGAGGAACGCCGCCTCGCGGCTGGCCATCGACTCCAGCGCCACATCCGGCTCCAGATCGCCCCAGCGGGTATAGAGCAGGGTGAAGGCGAGGATCGCGACCGAGACCAGGAAGCCGAGGAAAAAATACCCGACGTTCGACTGGGTGAAGCTGTGCACGCTGGCAATGACGCCAGAGCGGGTAATGAAGGTGCCGAAGATGCTGAGGAGGAACGACCCGATGATGAGTCCCAGGTTCCAGCGCTTGAGCATTCCGCGCTTCTCCTGGATCATCACCGAATGCAGGAATGCCGTCATGGTGAGCCACGGAAGCAGGCTCGCGTTCTCCACCGGGTCCCAGGCCCAATAGCCCCCCCAGCCCAGCTCGACATAGGCCCACCACATGCCCAGGGTGATGCCGATCGAGAGGAAGAGCCAGGACAGGAGGGTCCACTTCCGGATGGCCTGGATCCATCCCGTATCCAGCCGACGGCTCAGCAGGGCCGCCACCGCGAACGCGAAGGGAATACAGATGCTGATGTAGCCCAGGTAGAGCATCGGAGGATGGATCACCATGCCGACATTCTGCAGCTGGGGATTGAGGCCACGCCCGTCCTGGGGCGTGAAGGCCAGGCGGGTGAACGGATTGGCGGCGAACAGCATCACGCTGACGAAGAACGCGGTCACCGTCGAGGTAACGCCGGCCACGTACGGCATCAGGTCTCGGTAACGGCCCGGCGTCAGCCACTGGGCCAGCGCGGCAAAGAGCGAAAGCACCTGGGCCCAGAAGAGCAGCGAACCCTTCTGTCCGGCCCAGAGCGCGGAGACAATGAAATAGGTCGGGAGATTCCGGGAGGTGTAGCTGGCCACGTATTCGATGTTGAAATCGTGGCTGATCAGCCCCTTCCAGAGGGACAGCGTCGCCACGATGAGCACGCCGAAAATGACGTAGACCGACCGCACCACCGTACGACTCAGGTCGGGCCGTCCCCGCCACCGGCCGGAAAAGCTGATCACCGCGCACCAGCAACCCACCAGGAACGCCACCCACAATGCGAATTGCCCGAGAAGGGTCATCCGGCTAAACCCTCTTCGGCACAGCTTCGTATCGGGAGCCGCACTTGGCGAGCACATCGGTGGCGTGGAAGACGCCGTCCTTGCCCAGCCGGCCCTCTACGATGACCTCGATATCGTTGGCGTCGGTGAAGGTGTCTGGCACCAGGCCGCGGTAAGTGACGGGGTAGGTCTGGGTGCCGTCGGAGACTTGAAAGTCGATGGTCTGGTTGGCCGCGTCGCGTTTGACCGAACCGGGCACCACCTTGGCGTTGAGCTTGAGGCCGAGGTTGTAGAAGGTCGGATCGCTGGAGGTCTTGGCCGCCAACTCGGTGGGCGTCAGGGCGTAGACCCCGGTTTCCTTGATGGCCCCGAACATGAGTGAGGCCACGGCGGCTACGATCACCCCGGCCCCGAGAAGAAACTTGTGTCCTGCCTTCATGATGACACTCCCTGAGAAGCCGATCTGCTGACCACCAAAATACTCTCCCGACCGCGATTAGTGGAGTTGCGAGGCTGTGCGGCGGAACTCCTCCAGCGCCGGCTGGTGTTCCTTGTATTCCGGTCGGCCGGCCTTCATCTCTGCATCGTAGTGATACAGGAAGTCGCGATTGGCGCGACTCAGCGCCTTGTCATCCTTCCGCCAACGCGCCACCGTACCGCGGATCATGAACCCGAATAGGTGGTTCGGATCCCGGGCCAGAATCGTATCGGCCAGGGCCATGGCGGCATCCGCGTCGCCGGTGTGAACCCGGAGCAGGGCCGCGTGATACCGGGCGTCGGCGTCGATCGAGTCCAGCTGGCCGTAGGCCAGGAGCGCCATCGGGGTGAACTGGGTGACGGTAGCCTGGTCCCCCGACTGGGCCGCGCCCATGATCCGATTGTAGAGCCGGTCGAATCGTTCCCGCGGACTCATCCGGCTGATGTCCGGCGGTGTGCCCGCAGGCCCGGCCTCATCGGCCGGCGTAGCCGCCGCCACCGGTGGGGTGCTCTGGCGCGCCAGCGAGATGATGAGCGTGACCAGGAGTATCAGGATCGCCGCTCCGGCTACCAGCCACGGGGTGCGCGCGCCCGGTGCCGGGAGAGTGCCGCCGGCCGGCGCGCCGCAACCGGGACAGAATCGAGCCGTCGGCGAGCGCGCGGCGCCGCAGCTGGGGCACACCGGCGCCTCGAGCGGGGAGCCGCAGCTGCTGCAGAACCGTCCGGCGGCCGTGGCGCCGCAGGAAGGACAGGTGCCCCGGGAAGGTGGCGTCATCACTCAGCAGATTCGCGGGAGTTGGTCACCCGGTAACAGGTCCACGATCCGGCTCGCGCCGAGCGCGGTGCGAAGAACCACCAGGCCCGGGTGCGTCGCCACCGCTCGGCCGATCATCTGGGCCTCCCGCCCGAGCGGGTGGGCCCGCAACGCCTCGAGGGCGCAAGCCGCCTGCGCGGATGGTACCAAGGCGACCAGGATCCCTTCATTTGCCACGTAAAGCGGATCCAGCCCCAGCATCTCGCAGGCGGCAACCACCGGGTCGGGGATCGGGAGACCGGGCTCATCCAACTCGATCCCGACTCTCGAGGAAGCCGCGATTTCGTTCAGGGCGCTGGCGACTCCTCCGCGGGTCGGATCGCGCAGGGTATGGACCTCATCACCAACCGCCTCGCGGAGCCCTTGCACCAGTGGCCACAGCGTCGCCGCGTCGCTTTCGATGGCGACCTCAAACCCGAGCCCCTCCCGGGCGGCCATGATCGCGATCCCGTGGCGGCCGATCGGCCCGCTCACAATGACCGCATCGCCCGGCCGCGCCCGCCCCGGACCGGGCCGGAACCCGGCGGTAAGGACCCCGAGGCCGGTAGTATTAATGAAGAGGCCGTCGGCCTTTCCCCGCTCTACCACCTTCGTGTCCCCCGCAACCAGCGGTACCCCGGCGGCCCGAGCCGTCTCGGCCATGGTGTGGACGATCCGCTCGAGTCGCTCCAGCGGCAGCCCTTCCTCGAGGACAAACCCCGCCGCCAGGTAGCGCGGCGCGGCCCCCATCATGGCAAGATCGTTGAGCGTGCCATGCACCGCCAGTGAGCCGATGTTCCCACCGGGGAATTCCAGCGGCTTGACGACGAAGGTGTCGGTGGAGATGGCTACGGCCCCGCCGTGGAGCTCAACTACCGCCGCGTCCCCCAATTCAGCCAGCACCGGATTGCCGAAGTGCGGCAGGAAGTGCTCCCGGAGCAACGCCGCACTCATCTTGCCTCCGGACCCGTGACCCAGCTGAACCCGGGCCTCATCCTCGAGCGGAGCGGGGCAGGCAGCGCCCATCGCCAGCGTTGCTCCCGCCATGTCAGACTCCCGCCTGCTGCCGGTCCTTACGGAAGCGGGCGTAGTTGTAGTAGGCGGCGCAGGCTCCCTCGGACGAGACCATGGGGGCCCCCAGCGGACGTTCGGGAGTGCAGCGGCCGCCGAAGGCCGGGCACTGGAATGGCTTGAGCTTTCCGCGCAGGACGTCACCCGCCCGGCACTCGGCCGGCTCCGTCACCTCGAGATCGCTCAGCCCGAAGCGGAGCTCGGCATCGAAGTCGACGAACTCCTCGCGGAGTCCCAGACCACTGCCCGGGATCTCGCCAATCCCCCGCCACTTCCGATCGACCAATCGGAACACCCTCGACACCAGATCTCTCGCGGGCACGGTGCCGTCGCGACGCACCGAGCGGACGTACTGGTTTTCCACTTCGTACCGCCCCTCTTCCAACTGCCGTACGGCCAGGAGGATCCCTTCGAGGATATCCACCGGCTCGAAGCCGGTGACGACGATCGGCACCCGGTACCTGGCGGCGATCGGCTCGTACTCGGTCCATCCCATCACAGTGCAGACGTGGCCGGCGGCGAGGAAACCCTGGACCCGGTTATCGGGTGATTCCAAGATGGCCGCCATCGCCGGCGGGACTGTGACGTGGGACACCAGCACCGTGAAATTGCGGACCCCGAGCTGGCGGGCCTGCCAGACCGCCATCGCGTTGGCCGGGGCGGTGGTCTCGAAGCCGACGGCGAAGAAGACCACCTGGCGATCAGGATTCCGAATCGCCAGCTCCAGCGCGTCGAGGGGCGAATAGACCACGCGGACCTGGCCGCCCCGGGCGCGGACCTGGAGCAGATCGCACTCACTGCCCGGGACCCGGAGCATATCGCCGAAGGAGGTGAAAATCACCTCCGGGCGCGCGGCGAGCCGCAACGCCTTGTCGATCTGCTCCAGCGGGGTAACGCAGACGGGGCAGCCGGGTCCGTGGATCATCTCGACCGCGCCGCCGAGTATTTCCAGAAGGCCCTGTCGGACAATCGTGTGGGTCTGTCCTCCGCACACCTCCATCAGGACCCATGGGCGGGTCGCGGTGGAACGGACCCGGTGGGCCAGCCCGCGCGCCACGGAAGAATCGCGGTATTCAGACAGGTATTTCATGGCAGCGATCCCTCCGGCGTCCCCAGCCCCTTCTCGGCGACCTCACGGATCCAGTCGAGCTCGTCCAGCTGGCTCATTTCCTTCAGCACCTGGTAGGTGCGCCGGGCTTCGGCTTCGTCGACCTTCGAGATCGCGAAGCCCACATGGACGATGGCATAGTCGCCCGGCTCCACCTGGCCGGCCAGATAGGCCAGGCAGACCTCTCGGCGCACACCGCCGAAGTCGACGACACCCATCGCAAGGCCGCGATCTTGGTGCATCTCGACAATCCGGCCCGGAATCCCCAGGCACATGACGACCTCCGCTCAGTGTAAGCTATCGCGCTCGGCGGCGAGCAATGCGGCTCCGACTGCGGCCTGCCCATAACTCACCGCCCCGTCATTGGGGCTCAGTCGGCGGGGGAGGAGGACCTCGAGGCCGGCAGCGGTGAGTCGTTGCCGGAGGGAACCGAGCAGACGCGCGTTCTGGAAGACACCACCCGAGAGGACAACCGTGGAAAGACCGGAGCCCTCACAGACTCGGCGCACCAGGTCCGCCGCGGCCCAGGCGATGCTGGCGTGAAAATCCGCGGCGAGATCGGCGAGATCCTCACCCCGCTGGCGCCGTATCCCTAACGCGACGAGGAGTGGAAGGGGATCGAGTTCCCATACCCCGTCCACCTCCTGGATCCGGCAGCACAGTTCTCCCGCAACCCGGCGGCCGGCCAGCGCCTCCAGTTCCATAGCCGCCTGCCCTTCGTACCGGGCCAGGCGACGCAGCCCGATGACTGCGGCGGCGGCGGCGAAGAGCCGCCCCATCGAGGAGGCAAGCGGGCTGTTGATGCCGGCGGCGATCTGCCGCTCGGCAAGGGCGTATTCCCGAGGGGCCACCCCTTCGAAGGCGAGCCCAAAGGCGGCCGCCGCGCGCGGCTCGAGCGAGAGATAGCCCAGCGCGGCACGCCATGGCTCTCGAGCCGCCTTGTCCCCACCCGGAAGCGGGGCGTAGCGCAACCGCGCGCGACGCCGGAAGCCGCGGAGATCGGCCACCAGAATCTCGGCCCCCCAGATGTGGCCGTCCTGGCCGTAGCCGGTGCCGTCGTAGGCCACGCCGACCACAGGGGCGGTCACACCGTGTTCCGCCATGACGGCCGCGACGTGCGCATGGTGGTGCTGGACGGGGATGATCCGCTCGAGCCCCATCTCGTTTGCGATTCGGGTGGACAAGTAACCCGGATGGAGGTCGCATACCACCACCTCGGGGGCGATCCGGAAGAGCCGGCGCAGCAGGTGCAGCGACGCCTCGAAGTGCTCGGCGGTTTCGAGATTCTCGAGATCCCCGATGTGCGGGCTCACGTAGGCCGTGGCCCCGTGCACCAGGGTGAAGGTGTTCTTGAGATGCGGCCCTACCGCCACCAGCGGCTTCGGGCTCTCGATGGGAAGCGGGAGCGGGAGGGGCGCGTACCCCCGGGCCCGGCGCATCATGATGGGCGTTCCCTCCACCACTCGGAGCACCGAATCGTCGTAGCGCGCCACGATCTCGCGATCGTGAAGCAGGAAGCCGTCGGCGACCTCCCCGAGCCGCACCAGAGCCTCCCCGTTGCCGGTGGCGATCGGCTCCTCACTCTGATTGCCGCTCGTCATCACCAGAGGCCGCTTCACCAGATCGAGGAGAAGACGATGCAGCGGCGTGTAGCCGAGCATGACCCCGATGCGTCCGAGCCCGGGTGCGATCGACTCGGCCAGTTCGGTCTGCCGTCGGGCCTCCAGCAGGACAATCGGCCGCTCGGCGGAATGGAGTAGCGATTCTTCTTCGGGCGTGACCAGCGCGAGACGCCGGGCGGCGGCGAGGTCGGGGACCATCACGGCGAGGGGCTTGGCCTCCCGCCGTTTCCGGGCCCGCAATCGCTGCACCGCCGTCTCGTCGGTGGCGTCCACGGCCAGGTGAAACCCGCCGAGCCCGCGGAGGGCCAGGATCCCACCTTGACGGATCAGCATCGCCGAGGCCTCGAGGGCACCCTCGCCCTCGGGAATCGGGAGAGTGCCGCCATCCGCCGCGAACCAGAGCCGCGGCCCACAGGCCGGGCAGCTGTTGGTCTCGGAGTGGTAGCGTCGATCGCCGGGTGCGGTGTATTCGCATAGACATGCGGCGCACTGGCGGAAGGCGCGCATGCTGGTGCGCTCCCGGTCGTACGGCATGGCCTCGATGACGGTGAAACGCGGCCCGCAGTCGGTGCAGGTAATAAAGGGATAGCGGAACCGGCGGTTGTCCCGATCGAACAGCTCCGCTTCGCAGGCGGCACACAGCGCCACATCCGGCGAGACCGGCTGCCGCCGGCCGGGCTCCTCGGCACTTTCCAGGATCGCGAAGCCGTGGATGCCGTGCACCGTGGTCGGCCTGGTTTCGACCCGTTCGATCCTGGCGAG
>JBGPJS010000120.1:0-9412 GCA_041485505.1 Gemmatimonadota bacterium
CGGCCGGCGATCAGCACGGGATGGGCAGCGTGCTCGATCGTCTCGGCTGGCTGCAGCGGGCGCTGGAACACCCGGACTCTGCCATGGGGTACGACCGCGAGGCGCTGCAAGTGTTCAGCCAGCTGGGAGAACGGGAGAACCAGAGCCGTAGCCTGCAGAGCATCGGTCGCAACTTCCACGCGCTCGGCCAACCTGACTCCGGGTTGATCGCCTATGCCCGGGCCATTGCCATCGACCGGGCGATCCCGGACTCCGGCAGCGAGGCGGACGCCCTGGAGTCGGTCGCGGAGCTTCAAGATGATCTCCACCGCCCGGACTCGGCGATCTTCTATACTCGCCGAGCGCTGGCGCTCCGAGAGGCGCAGGGCCAGGCCGCCGATCAGCGCCGACTCCATGGGAACCTGGCGTTCTTCTTCCAGGAGCTGGCACAGCCCGACTCCGTGCCGGCGCAATATCAACTTGCCATCCCGGGACCCGACGACCCGAAGGACCCGGGGCGGCCGGCGATCCTCGAGCAGATGGGCCGGGTCCAGCTCCAACTCGAGTCGCCGGAGGGGCGGGCCCAGGCCGCGGAGCTATTCCAGCGAGCCGCCGCGCTCTTCCAGTCCGCCGGCCTTCCCCTCGAGCAGGCCAGGGTCCTCCACTGGCGCTGCGGCGCCTTAAGGAAAGATCTACCCGGCACGGCTCTGCCGGTCTGCCTGGAGTCGCTCGGGCTTTTCCGCGCCGGGAAGGATCGGCATCGGATGGGCCTCGTGCTCAATCGCCTGGGCTCGATTGAGCGGGCACTCAACCAGCCGGACTCCGCCATGGGGTACAATCGCGAGGCCGTGCAACTGTTTCACCAACTGGGAGAGCCGGACGGCGAGAGCCTTGGCCTGCAGGGCATCGGACGCAACTTCCAGGCGCTGGAGCAACCCGATTCCGGGTTGATCGCCTTTACCCGGGCCGTTGCCATCGACCGCGCGATTCCGGATTCCGACAGCGAAGCCGGCAACCTGGAGGGGGTCGCCCTGCTGCAGAACAGTCTCCACCATCCGGACTCGGCCGTCTTCTACACTCACCAGGCGGTGGCCCTCCGGCGGGCGCTGGGCCAGGCCGCCGAACAACGCCGGCTCCACCTGGGAATGGTGACGTTCTTCATTGCGCTGGCCCAGCCCGACTCCGAGCTGGCGCAATACCAGCTCGCCCTGGAAGCACCCGACCCCGGGGGCGCCCTGGACAACGGGGTGATCCTCGAGGCGATGTCGGGGATCCTGCTCAAGCAGGGGCGGTCCGATTCCGCCCTCACGCTCCGGCGTCAGGTACTCGCGCTCCGCACCCAGGCGCGTGACAGCGACGGGGTCAGAACGGCGCTCGGAAACCTGGCACACACCTTCGAGAAAATGGGTAAGCCGGATTCGGCCCTGGCCTACTATCGGCTGACTATTGCGCTCGAGCGCGCCGCGGCCGACGCCTTTGGGGAGGGGATGACGCTGATGAGCCTGGGGGCGTTCCAGAACGACCTGGGGCAGCTCGACTCCGCGATGTCTAACTGGCACCGGTCCGCCGCACTACTTGGCGGCTCCGGCAATGCGTTCGGCGGGATCATGCAGGTCCTCGCGCTGAGCCGGATCAGCCTGGCCTTCCGGCAACAAGGCCGGCTCGACTCCGCGCTGGTCTACGGCCGCCAGGCGCTCGAAGTGTCGCGGCGGGTGCAGAGTCGCCCGCAGGAAGTGCAGGGGCTGATGATGCTGGCCGGATTCCAGCTCCAGCGCGGGGAGTTCGACTCGTCACTGGCATACTCCGGTGCGGCCCTGGTGCTGCTTCACGACCGGGACGATCCGTCCACCGAGGCGCTGCTGTACAGCTCCCGCGGGGTCGCCTTCTCCTCCTCCGGCCGCTACGACTCGGCCTTTGCCAACCTGCGGCTGGCCGCGGCCGCCTGGCTCCGGAGCGGCAACCGCACGGCCCAGGTCCGCAGCCTGGGCCACATGGGAAGCATCTTCAATCAGCTCGGCCGCTCCGACTCGGCCCTGGCGTATCACCGGGATCAGTTGCGACGGGCTCGGGAGTTGGAGAGTCCGGAACTGGAGGCCATCGCGCTCCGACTCATCGCCCAGGATTTCAGCAGCTCGGGCGCCGCGGACTCCGCCCTCGCCTACTATCGCCAGCAGCGCGCGCTCGCCGCCCGGCAGAGCGACATATCGGGCCAGGTCGGTGCCGCCGTGAGCATCGGCACCCTGTTCGACGACCAGGGACAGGGCGATTCCGCCGCGGCCTACTTCCGCCAGGCCCTGACGGGGCTCCTGGGGTCGCGCGCCGGGGTGGACAGCGCCGATGTGCTGGGCGACCTGGGGACCCTCTACAAGCGACTCGAGATAGCCGACTCCGCCCTCATCTATCACCGCCGAGCGCTGGACTTCTCACGGCAGAGCGGGAATCTCTCGGCGCAATCCTACAGCCTCGCCGCCATAGGCCGGCTGGAAAGCAGTCTGGGCCATCCAGCGGAGGCCCTGGAGGCGCAGCGCGCGGCCCTGACCCTCCAGCGGAGCGTGGGCTCGCTCGAGGTGACCGCGGCGACGCTCAATGAGATTGGGTTCTCGCTGCGTCGCCTCTCCACACCCGACCTCCCGGGCGCCACCGCCTACTTCGACTCGGCCTCGACCTTCCTGGCCCGAGTGCGAACCGAAGCAGGTGGGGACGAGAACCGGCTCAGTTTCGGCGAGCAGCAGGCGCTCCCGGTCGGTGAGTGGGAGCTGACCTGGTTGGCGCGCGCGCCCGAGGTGGGGGCGGAAGCGGCGGCGGTCGCGGCACTCGCGGCGACCGAGCGGGGCCGGGCCCAGGCATTGCTCGATCTGATGCGGGGCACCGCGCCGGCGGTTCAGCCGGGAGCCGACCTTCAGGCCGAGGGCCGGCGCCTGGTGGACGCGGTGGAGCGAGCCGGCACTTCGCTGCTCTCCTACCTGGTGACCCGGGACACGCTCCTCGTCTGGTACGCGCGCCCCGGTGGAACCGTCGAGGCGTGGTCGGTCCCGATCGGGAGCGACTCCCTCGCGGCGCTGGTGCATGCGTTGCGCGCCGGACTCGGGGTGGACGATGCGGCCGGCCAGGCGCGGCTGGCGATGCGCGGAGCCCCGGTCGAGAGCGGGATGCGATCGGCCTCGGCTTCGTCGGAAGTGGAGGGCTCTCGGGATCCGGACCAGAGCGCCGCCGAACTGGCCCGACTCCTTTTTCCAGCCTCACTTCGGGAGCGCACCGACCCGGGCGAGCTGCTGATCGTGCCGCACGGCTCGCTCAGCCTCATTCCGTTCGGTGCGTTGCCCCTCGGGGACTCCGGTGAATTGCTGGGACATCGCTACGCGCTACGGTATGCTCCGTCGCTTGCCAGCGTGGCCGAGGCCGACCGGCGTCCCGCCCTCCCCGATGCGGCGGCGCGAGCAGCCGCCCTCAGGCACGCCCTGGTCGTCGGGAATCCCAGTATGCCCGAGGTTCCGCGCGGAGACGGCAGCAGAGTGCCACTGAGCCCCCTTCCCGGCGCGCAGGTCGAGGGCCGTGTGGTGGCGCGGCGACTGGGCGCCGCGTCTTTGAGCGGGCGTGCCGCCAGCGAGAGTGCGGTCCGCCGCGCGCTGCCGAGCGCCCCACTCATCCATCTGGCCACCCACGGCTACGCCTACGCCGGCCCGAGCCAGGCTCGGAGCTCGTTCGTGGCGCTGGCGCCGGATTCCAGTAACGACGGCCTCCTCACCGTGGGCGAGGTGCTCGATGATCGGGCCTTGCGGTTCACCGCCGACCTCGTCGTGCTGAGCGCCTGCCAGACTGGACTGGGCAACCTCAAGCAGGCGGAAGGTACGGTGGGTCTGCAGCGCGCCTTCCTCGCAAAGGGGGCGCGCAGCGTGCTGGTGAGTCTGTGGAGCGTGTCGGATGCGGCGACCGCGCTGTTGATGCGGCGCTTCTACGCCCACTGGCTCGACGACAAGGATCGACCGATCAAGGCGGAGGCGCTCCGGAGGGCCCAGAACGACGTGCGGGCGACGAAGGGGTTTGAGGCGCCGAGGTACTGGGCGGCGTTTCAACTGGTGGGGGGACGATGAGCCGAGTCCGGTTGGGCCTCGCGTGCTGTGCTCTGGTCGGTTCTATGGCCACAACCCGCATCGCGGCGCAGGCCTCGGCCGACTTTCGTCTGGTCACGCCGGAGGGTCATTCCACTATCGCGGTTCGGGTGGGGTTCTCCAGCGACGGGCGCTTCATGGCCTCGGCAGGGTGGGAAGGCCTGGTCTGGATTTGGGAGGTGGAGACCGGGCGGGCCCTGCGCTCGTTCCACGTGCCGGTCGGTCCCGCCGGCTCACTCGACTTCTCGCCGCAGGGCCATCAACTCCTGTACGTGGGGCCGGACGGGTCGATGCGGCTATGGGACATATCCTCGGCGCGAGGGATCGCCGTGGTGCATCCAACCGACTCTGTCCGCAAGGCGGTGTTTACCCCTGATGGCCGGTATCTCCTCACAATCGGTCGATCCGCTGCGGGTTTGTGGGAGCTGGCCTCCCTGCGCGAGGTACGGAGGTTTCCGGGCGAGTTTCGCACGGCGGTCAGCTCACCCGATGGGCGCCTCCTGCTTACGAAGGACGACGACCGGTGCGAAGCGATCCTCTGGGACATCGTCACCGGTCGGAAGCAAGAGAGCTTCAAGCCTCAACCACCCCCCGCCGTGCGTGACAGCACTCCTCACCCTGACGACCGGCACGGTCCCTCTCCGCCGGCCGAGGCGGGTGGCCCTGGAGGCTGCCTCACGTCACCGGTGCCGACCTTTTCGGTTGACGGCAAGGCGGTGTTTGCCGGCCGAGGATGGTGGGATGTGGCATCGGGGAAGTGGTTGGCGCACTACCCTCGCGCCCTCTTCTCCGCCCCCATTGCGGGGCTCGACGGAGATGTCGCACCGGATGGATCCCGGGTCTCATTGGTCGGCGATGGTCGGCTCAGGATTGTCACAGTAACCGACTCCGGCTTGGCGGCCTCGAGGGAGCTCCTCGCCCAGGAACTCTATTGGGTCCCCGGAGTGAAATACGGTCTGCTGCCATTCGGCTCCGCCTTTTCACCCGATGGCCGATCGGTGGCAGCCGGCCTGGCCGATGGCACCGTGCGGCTCTGGGACCTCGAGTCCGGCACCGAGCGACTGGCCTACCGAGGCTACAGCTGGCATACCGGCTACGCCAGCTTCCTTGCCGGCAACGATGCGGTATTGAACTGGGTGGAGGACGGCTCGTTGTGGTCCTGGGACGCGGCATCGGGGCGGGGGCTCCCGGCATTGGCCCCCAAGTTTGAGACCTACACGCCGGCGCAGCCCGATCAAATGAGCACCACCCTCTCCCCGGATGGTCGCTACCTCGCCGACGGTCACCGAATCATCGACCTGAGCGGCCACCTCACCTTCGAGCTGTCGAGCGGCTGCCGAGGACTCTCCTTCTCGGCTCGAGAGCATTTCCTGCTCTCGGTCTGCTCCGATACCCTCTTGCAGATCATGGAGCTCTCGAAGCGGAAGATCAAAGCGACTATGCGCCCAGGCATTAGGCAGGTCGTCACGGCGGCCTACTCCCCGGATGGGCGATCATTCGTCGCTTCCGGATCCGACAGTACCTTGCGTTTGTGGCGGGTGTCGGACGGCCGGGAGCTTTGTCGCCTCGACGTTCCGCTGCTGAAGCAGCATCCGATGCCGGTGAACGCCATCATCTTCCTGCCTGACAGCGGCCGCCTTCTCAGTCTGGGAGAGGACCATAGCATTCGGATGTGGGATCTGCACGATTGCAGCCAGGTGGGCGCCCTGGCTGGCTCTCCAGTCCCCCTGGTGGCAGCCGCGATCAGCGATGGTGGGCACTTCCTGGTCACCGCCGGCCGCTCGGGACCGGACAGCTGGGAGATTCGCACCTGGAGTCTCGACTCCATGCGCCAGGTGGGGACCTTCTCCCTCTCGAGCAATGAGGGTGATCGGGCGCTCTCCGTCACCCTTTCCGCCGATGGCCGCTATGTCATCGCCACCTTCATCGACACCTCGACCAGGATTTACCTCGTAGAGTCGGGCGTGGAGCTGTTCCGGCGCTTCGTCCTGGGCGAGAACGAGTGGGTCGCCGTGGCCCCCGACGGCCGATTCGACGGCACCGAGGCGGCCATCCAGCATATGCACTTCGCCCGCGGGCTCACGGCGTTCGGCCTCGAGGCGTTCTATCACCAGTTCTACACCCCCGGGCTCACCGGCAAGCTCCTCCACGGCGAGCCCTACACCGGCCCCGACCTCCGCCGCGGCTTCAAGCTGCCACCCCGGGTCCGCATCGTCTCACCGGCCCGCGGCGACCTTCCCGAGAGCCCGGTGACCGTGGCGATCGACACGGTAAACCAGGGTGGCGGCGTCCGGGAGGTGCGGCTCTATCACAACGGCGCCAACCTCTCGATCGCCACTCGTTCGCTCTCCGCCGGGAGCGAGGGCGGTACCGCCTGCCCCGGCGGCGCCGTCTGCTTCACCGTGGACCTGCTGCCCGGGCCCAACGAGTTGGAGGCCACCGCCTTCGCCGACGATGGGACCGAGGCCGAGCGGGACACCCTCACCATCCGCCTGCCGGGCGAGCCGCCCCGGGCCCGACTCCATCTCCTGGCGATCGGGATCAACGCCTACCGCAACAGCCGGTACAATCTCAATTACGGCCGCCCCGACGCGAAGGCCTTTGTGGACTCCGTCCGGGCCGGAGGGAAGGAGATCTTCGAAGCGATCCTGGTCGACACCCTCTTCGACACCCTCGCCACCCGGGCGGCCATCGAGGCGAGCCTTCGCCGCATAGCGCGAGAGGCCCGGCCCCAGGATGTGTTCGTCTTCTATTACGCCGGGCACGGCACCGTCGACACCGTCGGAGGTACGCCCGGATTCTTCTTCGTACCGGCCGACCTCACCCAGATCAGCGACACCTCGAAGCTCCGCCAGTTCGGACTCTCCAGCGCCGAGGCCCGCGATCTCTTCGAGGCGATTCCCGCCCGCAAGAAGTTGATGGTGATCGACGCCTGCCAATCGGGCGAGTTGACCGTGGCGTTCGGGGGGACCCGTGGCAACGAGGAGGAGCGCGCCTTGGCCCGTCTGGCGCGGTCGAGCGGGATCTTTGTCATGAGCGCCACCGACTCGAAGCAGCTCGCGAGTGAGGTGGGAACCCTGGGCCACGGGGTGCTCACCTACGCGCTGCTCCGGGCGATGAGCGGTCAGGGCCGGAACACCACCTCCGCCCCCGGTGGTCCGGGCGAGCGTCGGGAGCGATTGGTGCGGGAGATCATCAGCGAGGCGGAGGCGATGATGCCCGAGCTGTCCCGGCAGTTCCACACCCGGGCCCAGTATCCCATGGTGTGGTCCAACGGACAGAATTTTCCGCTGATAGTTCGGTGAGGCCGATGACTACCAGCAGTTCCCAACCGTAGCTCCACAATTCCAATCGTTCCCTTTGGTAGCCGCACAGTTCCAATCATTCCCAATCGTAGCTCTGACTCCCCCTTTGACGTCTCCCGCCTTACTCCGGGCGCCCAGGTCCTTGAGAGTCTCCTTGTTGAGCTTGAGCTTCTTGCTCGCTTTCTTGCCCGTGGCTGCCTTCTTTCTCGGAGTCATCTGAGCCTCCTTGGGCTATGGACCGAACCAATAGACTCCTGGGACTGCTGTGCAAGACCGAGCCACAACGGGGCCAAACTATGGGGAAACCACGGCTCCCGCCACCTTCTGTCATCCGTGGGGAGGCCCCGACTTGTCCCGAGCGAAGCGAGGGAAGGGGCCGACGAGGCATCCGTTGGTGTTTTCATAATATCTTCATCCTGTCGAGGTCATAATTCTGGGATGAATGAAGCCCGCGACTTGCCCCCGATCATCCAGGGCGGTATGGGGATCGGCGTCTCCGGCTAGCGCTTGGCGCGCGCGGTATCGCAGTGCGGCCAGCTCGGCGTGGTTTCGGGTACGGCGCTCGACAGCGTGCTGGTGCGGCGGCTGCAGGATGGGGATGCGGGGGGGCACCTGCGCCGAGCGATGGCGGTGTTCCCGATTCCCGGGATCGCCGCTGACGTCCTTCGCCGGTATTTCCGCCCCCAAGGCCTGCCGCCGGGCACACCCTACAAGCTCCTGCCGATGTACCGCCGGTCCGTCAGCCGGGCTCGCGAGCAGCTCACCATGCTGGCCAACTTCGTCGAGGTCTACCTGGCACGGGAAGGGCACGGCGGTCCGGTGGGCATCAACCTGCTGACCAAGATCCAGCTCCCCACGCTCGCTTCCTTATACGGCGCGATGCTGGCGGGCGTGGACTGCGTCCTGATGGGCGCCGGGATTCCGCGCGAGATCCCCGGGGTGCTCGACGCCCTCGCCGAGCATCGGCCCGCGGCGCTCCGGTTCGAGGTGGAGGGATTGCCCCCCGGCGTCACGGAATACCTGCGGCTGGACCCGGGCGAGCACTGGAGCCAGCCTCCGGCGCCACTCCAGCGTCCACTCTTCCTGCCGATCATTGCGAGCAACTCGCTGGGGACCGTCCTGGCCCGCAAGGCCAGCGGCCGAGTGGATGGCTTCATCGTCGAGGGACCGACCGCCGGCGGCCACAACGCGCCGCCGCGGGGCGACCCGCGATTCAACCAGCGGGGTGAGCCCCTCTATGGCGAGCGGGACGTGGTGGACCTGGCCAAGCTCGGCGAACTGGGCCTGCCCTTCTGGCTCGCCGGCGGCGCCGGCCAGCCGGGACGTTTGCGGGAGGCCCAACAGGCGGGCGCCGCCGGCATCCAGGTCGGAACCCTGTTCGCTTACTGCGACGAGTCGGGCCTGCGGGACGATCTCAAACGCTCGGTGCTGGAGCACGCTGCCCGGGGCCAGGTGGACGTGTTCACCGATCCGCAGGCCTCACCCACCGGCTACCCGTTCAAGGTGGTTCATTGGAGCGCCGACCCCGGCGCGACGTTGCCCCGCGAGCGGATCTGCGAACTCGGATACCTTCGGGTGGCCTACGTGACGCCAGAAGGGACGACCGACTATCGCTGTGCCAGCGAGCCGGTCGACGCCTACGTTCGCAAGGGTGGCAAGGAGGCAGACACCGAAGGGCGGCGCTGCCTCTGCAATGCCCTCCTCGCCAACATCGGCCACGCCCAAGCACGGGCCAGTGGACAGGTAGAGCCGCCGCTGCTCACCAGCGGCGACGATCTGGTCTCACTCTCGACCTTCCTGGCGGGGCGCTCCCGTTATTCGGCGGCGGATGTGGTCGCCTACCTGCTTTCCGCAGGGCCGGCGGCGGTCCCGGCCGGCGGCTGAGCGCGGTACTTCTTCGCAGTTGCCTCACTCACCGGCGTGCGCCCGGGAGCCCGGGAGCCCGCCCTGCCGGGAGCCGTGGCTCGCGATGACCGCCGGCGCTACACCAGTTGCCGGGTCCCAAGCAGAAGACCCGCC
>JBGPJS010000121.1:0-9407 GCA_041485505.1 Gemmatimonadota bacterium
ACCGCGCGAGTCATGGCCGGACTCTACTCCGGTATTCCAAGGGGGTCAAGTCGGTGTCTTCCTACCGGTGCGACCGTTCACTCTGGTGACAGGGAACTTCAAGGTGGGTGTAGAGCAGCGCCTCGCAGGCTGGTGGTTCAGCTCGGCCAGCCCCGCGGCCGGTTGCGGGTCAGGATGAGCAGCGGTTCGGTGAGATTCTCCGGGGTGATCATCCCCTCCAACGGCCAGAGGGATTTCTGAGGCCGGCCGTAACCCCGCCGCGCCAGCCGGGTAATCACCACTCGGCGGGCCGCGGCTTCGGGGGCCCGCTCCACGTGACCGGTGAACTTGGCGGTCTTCTCGTCAGAACCGATCCGCAACCGGGCCGGTACCGAACCGCAGACCCAGCACTCCACGTTGAGGAGTCCCATCATCAATCCCCGGGTCAGGGTCAGGCTCTCGCCGCCGAGGGTGATGACCCCGAACCGGAGCGGCGCCTGATCGGCCCGCGGGTGAATGACGAACCCGAAGCTGTGCTTCCGCCCCTCCCCTTCCGCCTGCTGGATGAGGGACTTGAGTCGCTCTTGAACGGTGGTGACGGCTAGCTCTGAATCCACGAGTACTCCGGTGACTGGGCCCCGACCCAACCCGGACCGAGAAAGTGCATTTCCCGCGCCAATCCCGCAAGAGACCCGCTCGTAGGGCCTAAGGCAAATGGAATTATGGGATTGGAGGATTGAGGGATTATGGGATTATGGGATTGTGGGATGGTGGGAATTAGGGATTGTGCTGACCCCCTCGCCAATCTCCGTATTCCCCAACCCGCCACTCCGCCAATCCGCCACTCCGCCACTCCCCCAATCCCCCAATCCCCCAATCCCTCAATCCTTCAGCATTCTCTTCGGCGGATCATCCAGGTCGTCGAACTGTCCCTTCCGCACCGCGTAGAGAAAAAGCCCCGCGAATATCGCGCCCAGCAGCAGCGCCACCGGTAACAGAAAGAGTATCGCGTTCATTGTTCGGCCCTCTGCACCGCTGCCTCGATTCGCGAAGCGCCCCAGATGACCATTCCGCTCGAGAGCGGCATGAGCACTGCCGCGACCAGTGGGTTCACCAGCCCCGCCGCCGCCGCGCTGACCGCGAGGGCATTGTACAGAATCGACCGGCGCTGATTGGCGCGAATGGTCCGCTGGCAGGCTCGGGCCGCGCGGAAGCCGGTGATCAGCGGGCCGAGAGCCGAGGTGGAGATCAGGCCATCGGCCACCAGCACGCTGCTGGCCGCACCGGTGCCCATGGCGACTCCGACATCGGCCGCGGCGAGGGCGGGACCGTCATTGAGCCCATCGCCCGCAAAGAGAACCCGCCGACCCTCGCGGCGCCGGGCCTCGACCCACCCGGCCTTCTCACCGGGATCGATGCTCGCGATGACCTCGTCGACCCCCACGGCCTCCCCAATTCGCCGTGCCACCTCAGGATGGTCACCGGTGAGCAGCACCGTGCGCAGTCCCAGCGCGCGGAACCTCAGAATGGTGGGCGCCGCGTCGGGCCGCACCTGGTCACCCAGCCGGATCTCCGCCGAGCCGCCGTGTTCGTCGAACAGCCTGACCTCTCCTGGGGCTCCGCTCCGCAGTCGCCAGGACCGGCCATCCACGATGCCCTGGATTCCGGCTCCCGCCTGCTCCAGCACGCCACTGGCTCGGGGCAGGGGAATCTCCCGCCGCGCCGCCTCAGCCACGATCGCGCGGGCGATGGGATGATTGCTGTAGCGCTCCAGGCCGGCCGCTATCCTGATGGTGGCATTTTCGGCCGCGACTACAGTCATGCTCCCCGACGTCACGGTACCGGTCTTGTCCAGCGCCACCGTGTCGACCTGGTTCAGGTCAAGCAGGGCATCGGCCGAGCGGAAGAGGAGTCCACGGCGCGCCGCGGCACCCAGGCCCGCTGCCGAGGCCAGCGGCTGGGAGAGGGCCAGCGCACAGGGGCAAGCCACGACCAGCACCGCCACCGTCCGTAGCATCGCGGTCTCGGCGCCCGCGGCCAGCCACCAGCCGACCGCCGTCACCGCGGCGACGATGAGGGTCGTAAGGGTAAACCAGGGGGCGATCCGGTCGGCCGAGGTGGGTCGGGTGCCGCGATCGGCCGCGGCCGCGAGTTGGGTCGCCATTCGGTGCAGCACCGTTTCCGCGCCGACCGCTTCCACCCGCACGGTCAGGGCGCCGTCCAGCAGGATCGCCCCCGCCACCACTGGGTCGCCGGGTGCCACCGCTACCGGCTCCGCTTCGCCGGTGATCAGGGCTCGGCGCACCTGGCCGCTGCCTTCGACTATCACACCGTCAGCCGGGAACTCCTCGCCGGCGCCCAGATCGATGCGATCACCGGGGGAGAGCGCTTCAACCGCCACCGTCTCCAGCCGGCCGGCCCGTTCCCGTCGGGCCGTGCGCGGCACGGTGGCCACCAGTGAAGTGGCTGCTTCGACGGCCCGGCGGCGGCCCCGCGCCTCCAGCATTCGTCCACCGAGCAGCAGGGCCACCAGCATGGCGAGGGAATCGAGGTAGGTGTCCCGTCCCATGAGCGTGGCCGCAACGCCGTGACCGTAGAGGATTGCCACCCCCAGGGCGATCGGAAGATCCATCTGCAGGGCGCGGTGCCGCAGCCCGGTCCAGGCTCCGCGGAAAAACGGCGCCGCGCACCAGAGAGCCACCGGGGTCGCGAGGACCAGTGTAGTCCAGCGGAACAGCGCGGCGAACCGCGGGTCCATGGCGCCCCACCACCCGGCGTAGAGGGAGGCGGAGAGCAGCATGATGTTGGCGGCGGCGAACGCCGCCACCCCCAGGCGGAGCAGGAGGTCACGGTCGGGGTGGCCGCTCTCACCCAGCGGTCGGGGCCGGTATCCCAGGGCCGCGATCCGGGCGGCGAGCGTCGGGAGATCGGTGGTGGCCGGGTCCCAGCGTAGGGTCGCGCGCCCGGTGGCATAGCTGACCGTCGCCTCCTTCACCCCCTCGGTGCGCTCGAGGACTTTTTCGGTAACCCAGACGCAGGAAGCGCAGCGGAGCCCGTCGACCACCACCCGGGCGCACATCGTTCCATCGGGTCCGGTCTCCAGCGGGACCGCGTTCCAGCCGTTCGCGACCGGCTCCGGACGGGGCGCGAAGGCTTCACGTTGCTGGTAGTAGCGTTCCAGCCCGGCACCCCGGATGATGGCCGCGGCCATCTCGCAGCCGTGACAGCAGAAGGCATCCGCCCCGGCCTCCACCGCGGTGCCGCAGTGGGGACAACGTCCCACCTCAATCTGAGCCCCTCCTGCTGCGGGGGAGGGGTTAGCGAGGCTCGGTTTGGTACGAAGGGACGACAGGGTCCGCTCCCGAGGTGGCGATGTAGGCGAACACGGCGTTGACGAGAATCACGAGGAGGAGGCCGATCGCAATCGCGATGGGCCAGCGGCGGCTACCGTCGCTCATGCGAGTCATCCTCCCGGGTTCCGGTCTTGAAGGTGGCGTCGAGCACCCGCTCGTTGCGCGGGGTAGAGACCCGTACCCGGAACGGCACCGTCCGGGCCAGTTGTTCCCGCAGGGGTACCCGGATCACCATGGGAAAGGTCCGGCTTTCCGTCGAGCCGAGACGGGTCTCGGTCGTGGTGACATCGGCGCCGGGGAGCCCTTCGACCTTGACCTGGAAAGCAACCGAGTCTTTTCCCGGCGTGTTGTTGGTGATCCGCATGAGGTAGGTGTTTCGGACGTAGCCATCGGCGTCGGTGGTGAAGAGCGAGCCTGGGGCTCGGCTGACCGTTGCTTCGAACGGAGTGCGGGTAGTGAGGAGGGTGATCCAGACCGCGGCGATCCCGGTCAGCAGGCCGGCGTAGCCCACGGTCCGGGGCCGGAGCCAGTGCAGCTGTTTCCCCTCTACGGCGGCCATCGAGGTGTAGCGCATCAGGCCCTGGTGTCCCAATCGCCCCAGCACGTCATCGCAGGCGTCGATGCAGGCGCCGCAGGCGATGCACTCCAGCTGAAAGCCATCGCGGATGTCGATCCCCTGGGGGCAGACGGCCACGCACTTGTTGCAGTCGATGCAGGCGCCCGTCGTCCGCGCCTCGTAGGTGCCGCGCGGTTCCCCCCGGGTCAGGTCATAGGTGATGAGCAGCGTCTGATCGTCGGTCATGGCACTCTGGAACCGGGCGTAGGGGCAGAGGTAATTGCAGAACTGCTCCCGGAACCAGGTAAAGTCGAAGAACCAGATCAGCCCGAAGATCCCGACGATGCTGTATGACACCGGGCTGGAGCGGCCGGTCCACAGCTCGCGGGCCCCGGTGAAGTAGCTCATGAAGGTCATCGAGACCGCCACGGCCAGGAGGGCAAAGGCTCCCCATTTCACCAGCTTCCGCCATCCGCGCCCGGCGGTCCATGGTTCCTGATCGCGGTGCATCCACTGACCCCGACTGCCTTCGATCAGGCGCTCCAGCGGCCGGATCCATTCCTCGAGGAACACGGTCTGGGGACAGGCGTAGCCGCACCAGAGGCGGCCGAAGAGCGAGGTGAAGAAGAACAGGGAAAACGCCAGGAAGAGCAGGATGAGCAGCAGCAGAATGGTGTCGTTCGGAGTGAAGCTGGCGCCGAAGGCGAAGAACCGGCGCCCTGGCAGGTCGAGCCGCAGGATCGGATTTCCCTGCAGCGTGATCCACGGCGTCACGAACAGGATCAACTGAAGGGCGATCGCGGTCCACCGCCGGAGCCGGCGGAGCGGTCCGTCGATGGCCATGGCGTAAACCCAATTCCGGGTTCCCGCAAACAGGGCCATCTAGGGTTTCTCTGCTCCCTTCCTGGCCTTGTCGGCCTCGTCCTTTTGCTCCTCTGCCGCCGACTCATCGTGGATGCCCAGTGCCTCATGGTTCCGGCTGATCACGTAGGCGGCCACCTGGTTGATCTTCTCCGGACCCAGGATCGGGCCCCAGGTCAGCATCCCCTTGGCGGGGACCCCCTCGGTGATGGTCTTGACGATCTCCTCCGGTTTCCCGCCGTGGATCCACACGGTGTCCAACAGGTTGGGGCCGATCTTCCCCTTCATGTCCTCGCCGTGGCAGGCGACGCAGTTGGCCTTGAAGATGGTCCCGCCGGCTTCGATGGCCTCGGGGGTGAGGGCCACGGATTGGGGAGCGCTCGACTCCGGCCATCGCACCTTGGCCTCGGCGATCTCCACCGCCAGCGCCTTGTACTGTGACTGGTGCCCGATGAAATGGTAGTAGACGCCGTAGGCCAGCGCCCAGACGATGGTGGCGTAGAACAGACCTCGCCACCAGTCAGGGAGCGGGTTGTCGTACTCCTCGATGCCATCGGCCTCATCGGCGTGGCCCCGGACCTGGTCCCGTAGGGTGTCCTTCCGGCTCATTGTTCGCCTCCATCGGTCAGTGGCATTCGGGCCGCCTCGTCCATCCGCTGGCGATGACTGGGCGCGTAGGCCCACCAGGTCCAGCCCAGGAAGCAGGCCAGGAAAAGGATGGTCAGCACGCCCATGATCCATCCCAGCCGTGCCGTCTGAGCGGCCTCCTGAAATATCGGATTCATGGATTGGTCCTCCCGCTGTCCGCCTGCCCGCCTGCGACCGGTAGGGAGTCCTCTAGGGCCCGCCCGCCCGCCGCGATCGCCGCCTTGCCGTCTTTCCCCAGCCGCTGCAGATAGGCGATCAGGGCTACGATCTCACGGTCGGGCTCGGCCTTGATGCCGGTGCCCGCCAGCCGCGCCACGATCTCGTCGCCCTGCGCCTTGAGGCTCGCGGGCACCTGCGCGACTTCAGCGTCGCTGTAGGGGACCCCGACCCGTTGGAGCGCGCGCACCGACGCGGTGATATCGGCCGGATCGACTCGCTGCTCATGCAGCCAGGGGTACGGCGGCATGATGCTGCCCGGTGAAGTACTGCGGGGGTCGCGCATGTGATCGTAGTGCCAGGCGTCGGGATATTTTCCCCCCACCCGTTGCAGGTCCGGGCCGATGCGCCGCGAGCCCAGCAGGAACGGGTGATCGTAGGCATACTCGCCCGCCCGCGACCACTCGCCGTAGCGCAGGATCTCGGCCCGCATCGGGCGGATCATCTGGGAATGGCAGGTGTAGCACCCCTCCCGGATGTAGATGTCCCGGCCCGCCACTTCCAGCGGGGTGTAAGGTGTCACCCCGGCCAGGCTCTCGGGCCCGGCGCGGACCGTGAACATCGGGACGATCTCCACCAGGCCGCCAATGGCGACGACGATGGTTGTCGCTATGGCGAATATCACGCCCCGGCTCTCGAACAGTCGCCGATGGATCCCTTCGGTACCCGGCTGATTGGTCATGGTGTCTCCCGCCTCAGGACACGGCCGCCGCGGCGGCCGGCACGAGGGCCGGTCGGGAGCGCACGGTCAGGATGAAATTCAACGCCATCATCAGCGCACCGATCAGGTACATGGTCCCGCCCACCACCCGCAGCCAGTAGAACGGGTTGAGCTGGTGGACGATGTCCACAAAGTTGGGGTACTTGAGCAGGCCGGACCCGTCCAGCGCGCGCCACTCCAGTCCCTCGGTCAGTCCCGCCGCCCACATGGAAACCGTGTAGAGCACAATGCCGACGGTGGCCAGCCAGAAGTGGGTGGTGGCCCAGGCCGGCTTGGCCAACTCCCGGCCCCACAGCCTGGGCGCCAGCCAGTACAGGGTACCGAAGGAGATCATTCCCACCCAGCCGAGCGCTCCGCTGTGCACGTG
This sequence comes from Gemmatimonadota bacterium, assembly GCA_041485505.1. Classification (GTDB taxonomy): domain Bacteria; phylum Gemmatimonadota; class Gemmatimonadetes; order Gemmatimonadales; family GWC2-71-9; genus JBDUEA01. The sequence continues at coordinate 6,702 of JBGPJS010000121.1, forward strand.
GCCGATGGTCCAGTTGGTGTAGTGGGAGAGCGCGTTCACGCTCCGGATCGACATCATCGGGCCTTCGAAGGTGCTCATGCCGTAGAAGCTCACCGCCACCACGTAGAACTTGAGGATGGGATCGGTCCGCACCCGGTCCCAGGCACCGCGCAGGGTAAGCAGCCCGTTCAACATCCCGCCCCAGGACGGGGCCAGCAGCATGATGCTGAACACCATGCCGATGGTCTGGGCCCACTCCGGCAGGGCGGAATAGAGCAGGTGGTGGGGGCCGGCCCAGATATAGAGGAACACCAGGGCCCAGAAGTGCACGATCGAAAGCCGATAGCTGTAGACCGGCCGTTCCGCCGCCCGCGGCAGGAAGTAGTACATCAGGCCGAGGAAGGGGGTAGTGAGGAAAAAGCCCACGGCGTTGTGGCCGTACCACCACTGCACCAGCGCGTCGGTCATGCCGGCGTAGATCGGGTAGGAGCGGAACCAGGTGGCGGGGACCGCCAGGCTGTTCACGATGTGCAGCACCGGGATGGTGATCACGAACGACATGTAGAACCAGATCGCCACGTAGAGGTGCTGTACCTTGCGGACGGCGATGGTGCCGAAGAAGTTCACCGCGAACACCACCCAGACCACCGCGATCGCGATGTCGATCGGCCAGATCAGCTCCGCGTACTCTTTCGATTGCGTCAGGCCGAGCGGGAGGGTGATCGCGGCCGCCACGATGATCAGCTGCCATCCCCAGAAGTGGACCCGGGAGAGGCCGTCGCTCCACATCCGGGTCTTGAGCAGCCGCTGCATCGAGTAGTAGATGCCGGTGAAACAGATATTGCCGCCGAAGGCGAAGATCACCGCGTTGGTGTGCAGCGGCCGGAGCCGGCCGAAGGTAGTCCAGGGGAGCCCCAGGTTGGCCGGCCACCAGGCCAGCTCGAGGGCGATATAGACCCCCAGCAGCATTCCGACGATCGCCCAGGTGACCGTGGCCGCGAAGAACATTCGCACGATGTCGTCATCGTAGCCCGCCGGTTCCGCCGGTCGCACCGCGTTAGATTGCACCGCCTCAGCCCTCCGTTAGTGTGAAGAGATGATTCCTCTGCTTGCCGGCGCTTTCCTGGCGGGACTGATGGGCAGTCCCCACTGCGTCGCCATGTGCGGCCCCTTCGCCTCCGCCTGCACCGAGACCCGGGCCGGCCTCCCGCTCTGGCATCTCGGCCGGCTGGCCAGTTACGCCGCCTTGGGCGCGCTGGCCGGCGCGTTCGGGTCAGCGCTCCCCGGTCCGGCCTGGCTTCCCGCGGCTCTCGCGACCGGGTTCCTGCTCTGGTTCGCCGCCGCCCTCGCGGGCCTGGTTCCGGAGCCCCGGCTGGGACTACCGGGCCTCACCCGGACCGGTCGAGCCCTCGCGGCCCGGAAGGGCTCCGGGTTCCAACTCGCCTTCGGGATGGTCAACGGACTGCTGCCCTGCGGTTTGGTCTACTCAGCGCTCAGTCTCCCGGTTGCGCTCGCGGCCCCGATCCCCGGAGCCGTGGCGATGATCGCCTTTGGCCTGGGTACCGTTCCCGCGCTCTCGGTGGCGGCTGTCGGGCTGCAACGCTATACCGCAAGAAGTCCCGGCGCACGCCGATTGCTCGCCGCGCTCGTGCTCACGGCGGGTCTCTGGTCCATCGGCATGCGATCGGGAATCCTGCCCTCGGCCCACGCTGGTCACTTCTCATCCCACCAGCATCCAACCGGGCCGTAACCTAGGTCTGATTTTGTGAACCGGTTCACTAGAAACGCTGAAGGAATCTTCAGACTTGGGCCAACCACAAGTAAAGAAGGCCGCAACCTTGCGGCCCCCCCCAGTCTCGCCCTCCTCACTCCTCACTTCTTACTCCTCACTCCCACTCCTCACTCTCCTACGCCGCCCGCGCCAGCCGCTTCCGCGGTCGCTTGGGTTTCTGGGCGGCCCTGAGTTTCTCCTCTACTTTCAGGGCCCGCAGCATCTTGTTGCGCCAAGTGGTCGCGGCCTTGAGGGCGGCGCGCTTGCCGCCGTGGCTGATGTCGCCGAAGAAGGCGGTGAAGCGGGGGCGGGAACCCCGCTTGGTGCGGCGGTAGCCCATCCGGACAAAGTAGCCGAACGTGCGGCTCCCAACGTGATCGATCCGGCTAATCCCGAGGTGCGGATTCGGAATGGCGGTCTTGGCCATGTATCAATGCCTGTGCTGAAGAAGCGCCGGGATTGCCCGGGCCGCGCCGGCGGCGCGGTGGAGTCATGGGGTGGGAAAGATACACCCGCCCGCAAGGGGGGCGCCTAACGGGCCGGCCCAAACTCAGGGCTGCAGCAGGCCTACCAGCTCGGCCAGGTGCTGCGCCAGCATCTGGAGCTCAGCGTGTTCCGGATGAAGGGTGGCGGCCTCCCCACTCTCGATTTCGGTGAGAATCGTCCGGAGGATGTCGATGGCGCGGCGGAGCCGAAACCGCTCCACAAACGCCTTGTAATTGGTGGAACGCCCCGCCGAGAGAATACCCCAGACGTTGGTGCGGAGATTGTCGATGGCGCCCTTGATGTCCTCCAGACCTTCCGGTGCCATGGCGGCCCGGGCCAGATGGGAGTCGATCGAGGCGAGCATGCTGCGGAGCGCGGCCACCTGCTGGGCGAGGGCGTCGTCGGTCATTTCAGCGCGGGGTCGGAGAAGTGGGGAGAGCCGGAGAGGTCGGAGAGGTCGGAGAAGTCGG
>JBGPJS010000122.1:0-9387 GCA_041485505.1 Gemmatimonadota bacterium
CGCGGCCCGATGTTGTGCCGCCGATACCCTCTTTCATACCGACGCCGTCCAGGCCTTCGGCAAGCTGCCGGTTTCCTTCCGCAATCTTTCCGGCGCGCTCCTCACTCTTTCCGGCCACAAGATCGGTGCCCCGAAGGGTATCGGTGCCCTGATCGTGCGGGACCGCAAGGCCGTTGAGGCGATCATCCATGGCGGTGGCCAGCAGTTCGGCATCCGGCCCGGCACCGAGAACATGGCCGGGGCCGTGGCGCTGGGTCGCGCGGCGAAGCTGGCCGCGGAGGAACAATCGCACGAGGCGGAGCGTCTGGGCCGGCTGCGGGATCATCTGGCGGAGCGGCTGCGGGCCGCTATTCCCGACCTGGTGATCAACGGGGAGCGCTCTCCCCGGGCGCCCCATGTGTTGAACGTCGCCGTGGCCGGGGCCGACAGCGAAAACATGCTAATGCACCTCGATATGGCCGGGATCGCGGCCTCTGGAGGCTCGGCCTGCTCCACCGGGGCGGTGGAGCCGTCCCATGTCCTCTCCGCCATGGGGGTTCCCCGAGAGCTGGCCCTTAGCGCGATTCGTTTCAGTCTCGGGCGGGAGACCACCGGGGCGGAGATCGATCGCGTGGCGGAGGTATTACCGGGAGTCGTGCAGAAGGTGCGGAAGTTGGCGGAGAGTTTGGGGCGTGCGTGAGGGTGGAGACTGGGGAATTGGCCGAGTGGCCAAGTGGCCGAATGGCCGATTGGTTTGATAGTGGGGTCCCGAACCCTTCGATTTGCACCCGGGCGAGGAGATCCCATGGCCTCCTCCCCCACGGGCCACCAAATCGGCCATTCTGCCATTCGGCCATTCGGCCATTGTCCTGGAGTTGCGCCTAGTGCCCCCACGCGTCCTCGTCGCCATGTCGGGTGGCGTCGACAGCTCCGTCGCCGCGGCGCATCTCGTGGCGCAGGGCTACGAGGTGGTCGGGGCCACCATGAAGCTCTTCTGCTACGGCGACTCGGTCCCCGACCGTCCCTGCTGCTCGCTGGACTCGATCAACGACGCCCGGGACGTGGCCAACCGGCTGGGGATCCCCCACTATGTCCTCAATCTCGAGGACCGCTTCAGTCTCCACGTGATCCAGAACTTCGTAAGCGAGTACAGCCAGGGCCGGACGCCAATCCCCTGTGTCCGCTGCAATTCGTTCACCAAGTTCCGGGATCTGCTAGCCCACGCCGACGCGCTCGATTGCGGACATATCGCCACCGGGCACTACGCCAACGCGCGGGACGGGGCCCTCTTTCGGGGCAGCGACCGCAACAAGGACCAGAGCTATTTTCTCTGGGGCATCGATCGCGCCGTGGTCCGCCGGATGCTTACCCCCGTCGGAGGGCTCAGCAAGGCCGAGACCCGGGCCTACGCCCGTCGCCTGGGTTTGAGCACGGCGGACAAGCCGGAGTAGGTGGAGATCTGCTTCGTTCCCAACGACGACTATGTCTCGGTGCTGCAGCGGCACCTCCCGGCTGATGCGCCGGCCCTGACGCCGGGTCCTCTCGTCACCACGGGGGGTGAGGTGATCGGGCAGCATCAGGGTTTTGCCCGCTACACCATCGGCCAGCGGCGGGGGCTGCCGGGGGGATCACCGGAGCCGCTGTACGTGGTAGCGATACGGCCCGAGAGCCGGGAGGTGGTCGTGGGCGGTGCCGGAGATCTGGCGGGGCATCGGGTGGAGCTGGGCGAGGTCAACTGGCTGGCGAGTCCGCTCCTGCCGGGCGATACCTGCGAGATCCAAGTGCGCTACCGCGCCAAGGCGGTGCCCGCCTCCGTCATCGGGCGCCGCGATGACGGCCTGAGCCTGGCGCTGGCACTGCCGGTCCGCGCCATCACGCCGGGCCAGTCGGGGGTATTGTATTCAGCGGAGGGACAGGTGTTGGGTGGGGGCGTGATCGGGTGAATGGGGACCTGGGAACCGGGAACCGGGAACAGGGGACGGGGAACGGGATACGACATTGGGGCGGCAACGACGTAGGGGCGACCCTTGGGGTCGCCCTTCGGGCGTAGGACCTCCAACATGGGCATGAATCGAACATGACATCAGGTCGTCTTACAATCCTCGCCACCATCGTCGCCCTGGGCGTTCCTCCGGTCAGGGACGCCGCGGCCCAGGACAAGCCCAAGCATCCGATCGGGATCGATGAATACGTCACCCTCCGCTCGGTGAACGACCCCCAGCTTTCTCCCGATGGCACTCTGGTGGCCTATACCGTCTCGACCCCATCCCTGGCCGATAGCCGGAGTCTCTCCAAGATCTGGCTGGTGCAAGTGGTCTCCGGTGACACCTGGCAAGCCACCAGCGGCACCGGCAGCGAACGGGTGCCGCGCTGGTCCCCGGACGGGAAGTACCTGGCCTTCATCTCGACTCGTGAAGGCGGACCCCAGATCTGGCAGCTGCCGATCCGGGGAGGAGAGCCGGTCAAGGTGTCGTCCTTTCCGAATGGGGTCGCGGATTTCGTCTGGTCGCCCGACGGAAAAGCGCTGTTCTTCGCCAGCGACGTCAAGTGGCCCGATAGTACTGAAGCGGAGCGTCGCGGGGGCAAGTATCCCACCCAGGCCCGGATCTGGACCGGCCTCTTCTACCGCCACTGGGACGAATGGCGCTCGGGCACCCGGCAGCACCTCTTCCGGGTGGAGGTGAAGGATGGGACGGTTACCGACCTGACGCCGTTCGACCGGGACGTGCCGCCGCTGGCCCTTGGCGGCCAGGACATCGCGATCTCGCCCACCTCGACCGAGATGGCGATCGTGTTCAACCCGGACTCGAACGTCGCCACCAGCACCAATAACGACATCTTCGTGATGGGCACCGACGGCTCGGGCCGTCAGGCCATCACCACCAGTGCGGCCAACGACAACAGTCCGCTCTATTCCCCCGACAGCCGGTACCTGGCCTACCTGGCCATGTCGGTGCCGGGATTCGAAGCCGACCGCCAGCAGATCATGCTCTACGAGCGAGCGACCGGCAAGAAGATCCCGCTGAGCGCGTCCTGGGAGCTGAGCGTCTCCTCCATCGCGTGGATGCCCGATGCCCGGGACCTCCTGGCGGAGGTCGAAGAGCGGGGCGGTCATGCGTTCTACCGCATCGAGGTCCCGGGAGGCAAACGGACCAAGCTGCTCGACGGGGGCCTGAACAGCAATCTCCAGATCTCCGCCAAAGGCGATGCGATGGTTTTTCTCCACCAGACCGCGACCCATCCGGCGGAGGTCTATATCGCCGGCATCGACGGCAAGGGGATGCGGCCGCTGACCAAGGTGCACGACGAGCTCCTCGCCCAGCTCGATCTCCAGCCGCTGGAGTCATTCGGATTCGTAGGGGCCCTCGGCGACTCGGTCTTTGGTTGGATCATGAAGCCGCCCGGGTTCGAGGCAGGAAAGCGGTATCCCCTGGTTTACCTCGTGCATGGCGGGCCCCAGGGAGCCTGGCTGGATCAGTGGCACAGTCGATGGAACTACGCCGTCTTCGCGGCCCGGGGCTACGTGGTCGCGGCGGTAAACTTCCACGGTTCCACTGGGTACGGCCAGAATTTCACCAACAGCATCTCCAAGCACTGGGGCGACTACCCCTACGACGATTTGATGAAAGGCCTCGATTACCTGGCGGCCCAGCCCTACGTAGACAAGGACCGGATGGGGGCGGCAGGGGCCTCGTATGGCGGGTACATGATCTATTGGATGGCGGGACATACCAGCCGGTTTCGTACCCTGGTGGCCCACGATGGCGTCTTCAATCCGCTCAGCATGGCGGGCTCGACCGAGGAGCTCTGGTTTCCCATCACCGAGTTCGGCGGCTCCCAGCTCTCCCCTGGCGGCCGGGCGACGATGGAAAAATGGTCTCCGGCCAACTACATCACGAATTGGACCACTCCGATGCTGATCGTGCACAGCCAGAACGACTACCGGGTCGACGTCTCCGAGGGGTACCAGGCCTTCACGGCGCTCAAGTTGCGGGGCCTGCCGGGCAAGTTCCTCTATTTTCCCGACGAAGGGCACTGGGTGGGGGGAGTGCGCAACCGGCGACTGTGGTGGGGGACGGTGCTGGATTGGCTGGATCAGTACTTGAAGCCGTTAGCCATTAGCCGTTAGCCATTAGCCATTAGCCATTGGCCGTTAGTCGTTAGGCGCGGACCAGGGGTTGGTACAAGAACTCAACCACCGAGAGCCGACGACCAATGGCCAACGGCTAACGGCCTTTCTGAGGAGCATCGATGGATCTGGTCCCCGACATCGCCCGCGCCACCGGTCTTTCCGCCGACCAGGCGGAGCGGGTGGCTGGTACCCTCCTCTCAGCGGTGGAGATGTCGGTCCCCCGGGAGCTCTACGCCATGATCCAGAAGGCCATTCCCAAGGCGATGGAGCTGACTATGAAGAGCGCACCGCCGCTGGGTGGCCGGACCGGGGAGATGCGCGCCTATGTCGCCGAGCTCAAGAGCGAGGCTGGCGCGGCCCGCCTCTCGGCGCAGCTCAGCCTGCAGGGACTCACCCCGGAGCAGGTCAAGTCCGCCGTCGAGGCATTGATCCGGCACCTGCAGGACACCCAGGGGATTCAGGCGGCGGAGAGACTGCTGAAGGCGCTTCCGGGCCTGGCCCGGATTCTGGAGTAGGCGAATCCGATGCGAGGACTCTTCGTCCGCTGGCTGATCAACACCTTGGCGCTCTACGTGGCGGCATCGCTGATGCCCGGGATCCACTACGAGAAGGGGCCGGGAGGGCTACTGCTGGTCGCGGTGATCTTCGGCATCGTCAATAGCGGGTTGCGACCGATCCTCACCGTCCTCACCTGCCCGCTGGTGCTTCTCACGCTGGGCCTCTTTACACTGGTGATCAACGCCCTCCTCCTGATGCTGACCTCCTGGCTCTCCAGCCAGTTCGATCTGGGGTTCCGGGTGGATGGGTTTTGGGCGGCCTTCTGGGGCGGACTGGTGATCGGTGTGGTAAGTCTGGTGCTCTCGCTGGTGACCGGGGAAGGCCGGGTCAAGGTGGTGAGCCACCGGATGGGGCCGGACTAGAGGCGGTGGGCGAGATCCACGGGCAGGCTGCCCTCCCGGCAAAGGAGGGGCGGCAACAACAATCACGAAAGCACGAAGAAAACGAAAGCACGAAACGGTGATGCCTTGAACACTGGTCATAGTTCGGGAACGGAAGGCGGTGTTTGAAGAGAACGTTTTCGTGCTTTCGCCCTCGTGTTTTCGTGATTGCGGTTGTGGCGCTCCCTAGTACAACGATGCCCGCCACAGTCTCTGAGGGGTTAGACAGGCTGCCCTCCCCGAAAGGCGGGGTCGATAACAACAATCAAGAAAGCGCGAAGAAACGAAAGGCTTCTCAGTGCAAGGATACCCGCCGAAGTCCTTGACCCTCCTGCGGAGTAAGACGTGACGGGATCGTTACATCCCCCTTTTGCCCTCGCGCTTCCCACGCTGCATATTCCCCCCCCGTGACCGACCTCCACGCCCCTCCGGCGCCCGACGAGGCGCCCGCGTCCGCCGACCTGCGGGACCCCGCGCTCTACATCAACCGGGAACTCTCTTGGCTGGAGTTCAACCGCCGGGTGCTCCACGAGGCCGAGGATCCCCGCACCCCGTTGCTCGAGCGAGTGAAGTTTCTCGGCATCTACAGCTCCAACCTCGACGAATTCTTCCAGATCCGGGTGGGTGGCCTCAAGGAGCAGGTGGCGGCGGGGTATAGCGAGCGCACCCCAGACGGCCTGACCCCGGAGGAGCAGCTGCGGGCCATCGCGTCGGCGGTGCGCGAGATGCAGCGGGACCATAGCCGCTGCCTGATGAAAGACGTTCTCCCCGCCTTGGCCTCCCATGGCATGCAGGTGCTGAACGTCCCGGATCTGCTGGACGCCGACCTGGCCTACCTCGAGCACTACTTCCAATCCAATGTCTTCCCAGTCCTCACCCCGCTGGCGGTGGATCCGGCGCACCCCTTTCCGTACATCTCCAACCTCAGCCTCTCGCTGGCGGTGGTGCTGCGGGAGCGCGATGGTGAAGAGCGGTTTGCCCGGGTGAAGGTGCCCAAGATCCTGCCCCGTTGGGTGCCGCTGGAATCACCCAATCAGTTCGTACCCCTGGAGCAGTTGATCGGGGCCAATCTCGAAGCCCTCTTTCCGGGGGTCGAGATCCTGGGCTGGTACACCTTCCGCATTACCCGCAATGCCGACTTCGACCTGGAGCACGATGAGGCGGAGGATCTGCTGAGCGCCATCCAGGAGCAGGTCCGCAATCGACGCTTCGGGGACGTGACCCGGATCGAGGTGTCGCCCAACACCCCGCCGTCGATCCGCCAGGTTCTGCTGGCGGAGTTCAGCGCCCAGCAGGAAGCGGGCACTCGATCGCTTACTCAGGACGACTTCTTCGAGGTGCAGGGGCTGCTCGACACCGCCGACCTCCTGCCGCTCGCTTCCCTGGACCTTCCGGCGCTTCAGGACCCGCCCTTCTACCCGGTCACCCCGCCGCGCCTGGCGGGGAACCGGAACATCTTCGAGGTCATCAACGAGGGCGACCTGCTGGTCCACCACCCCTATGACAGCTTTCAGGCCTCGGTGGAGCGTTTCATCCAAGCCGCGGTGGACGACCCCGACGTGGTCGCCATCAAGCTGACCCTCTACCGCTTCGGTGGCGACTCCAACGTGGCCCGCCTGCTCGCCCAGGCCGCCGAACGGGGCAAGCAGGTAGCGGTGCTGATCGAACTCCAGGCCCGGTTCGACGAGGAGAACAACATCATCTGGGCCAAGCGACTGGAGGACATCGGGGTTCACGTCAGCTACGGCGTCGCCGGACTCAAGACCCACGCCAAGGTGATGCTGGTGGTCCGGCGCGAGGGAGAGACCATGCGCCGCTACGTGCATATCGGGACCGGCAACTACCACCCGAAGAACGCCCGCCTCTACACCGATTTCGGGCTCTTCACCGCCAACCCCGAGATCGGCGCTGACCTGACGGAGCTCTTCAACGTGCTCACCGGGTTCGGGACGCCATCCGGCTATCGGAAGCTGATCGTGGCGCCGCGGGGAATGCGCGACCGGTTCCTCACCATGATCCGCCGGGAAGCGGCCCATGCGCTGGAGGGCCGTCGCTCCCGCATCGTGGCCAAGATGAACGCACTGGTGGACCAGGACATCATCCAAGCCCTCTATGAGGCCTCCCGCGCGGGCGTCACCATCGATCTGATCGTCCGGGGGATCTGCGGCCTCCGCCCCGGCCTCCCGGGGGTGAGCGAACGGATCCGAGTCATCAGCATCATCGGCCGGTTCCTGGAGCACTCCCGCGCGTTCTACGTCCACAACGGCGGCGCCGAGGAGGTGTACATCGGCTCGGCCGACTGGATGCCCCGTAACCTCGATCGGCGCATCGAAGCGGCGGCCCCGATCGAGGACCCGGCACTCCGGCAGACGGTGCGGGATCTCATGGAAATGATGCTGGAGGACAATCGACAGGCGTGGGACCTCAGGTCCGACGGGAGTTATCTCCAGCGCCAGCCGCCCAGCCCGGAGACCGAGTGCGCCACCCACCGGCGGCTGGTGGAGCTGGCCCGGGAGAGCGGTCGGAGCGCGACCGGGGAGTCGGCGGTGACCGGGCGGTAGCGCGGACGAGGCGGGAGAGGCGGACGAGGCGGGAGTGGTGGAATTCTGCCGCGACCACCTTGGCGCGCCTTACGCCTCCTCCGCCTCCCCTGGCCCCAGCGGCCCCTAGGGGCGGCCCGCTGCAGTGTACTGGCCGTCCCACTCAGCGACGATTTTTCCGTTCCGGACCTCATAGATCTCGAGCTTCTGGAAGTTGTGGGTATCTCCATAGGGAGGGTCCCACCAGACCGCGATATGAGATACCACGAACCGGCCGACCACCATGCGCCGAATCACATCCCGGTGCCCGGGGCCCCGCGGGTCCGGCGCCGCGGAGGAGTTCAACATCGCGCGGGCTCTGTCCTCGAGGGTTCCCCGCCTCACCCCGGTGGGGGGAACGGCCAGGTCTTGGAAGTAAGACACCGTATCCCAGAGGGCGATAACCGCAGTGACATCGTGGCGCATGAAAGCAGCGAGAAAGCGGTCAACCACGTGCTCCGGAAGGGTATCCTCGGCTTGCGCGGCGACGGGGCGAGGCACCGCCGTGGACGCGGCGATGACCAGGAGTAGAAAGGAGTAGCGCATAGGGGACCCTCCGCAGGGTGGAACCGGCCTCATGATTCCTTTGAGTATAGGCAACCTGATCAGCCCGACATCAGGAATTTGTCAGTTGGGTTCGGTCGCGCGCCGGAACTCCTGCTCCGCCACCTCGAAGTGCCAGCCGAAAATCAGCTCGTACTGCCCAAGCGTGAGGTGTCCGTCGGCTGGCGTCTCGTCGTGGGCGATAGCTCGTTCGGTCCCCAAGCGTGCCAAGCCCGGAGGGGAGGAGGCCAAGCCGGCGGCATAGCCGGGCCCCTCTGGCGACACCATCATCGTGCGGGCACTCTGCGTCCTCTGTGTCTCTGTGTTTCCAACGAAGTGTCAGGGGTCGATGCGACGCCGGCGAAGGATGGTGCGCATCGAGGACGGGAGCACCCACGTTCAGAGGGTGAGGCAAGACATGCCGCGGTAAACGCGGAGCGCGCGGATGACGCGGATCCACCCCGCTACCCGCAAACGCGTTTCGGTCATATGGCTGGGAAAGTTCCTGCGAGGGGAGCAATCCGCGTCGTCCGGGTTGTCCGCGTTTATCCGTGGTAAGCAGTTGTGGAGCTTGCCGGCTCAGGCCAACTCCCCTCTCCGGCTCTGCTGGGGAGGGGGCAAGGGGGTGAGGCAAGAACGGCGAGCTAGGCGGCGTGGTCGGTGCCCCCGGTTCAGGGCTCCCACGGCCGCAAGCGGGGGATGAGCCGCGGCACCTGTCGGCAGTATTCCCGATAGTCTTCCCCAAACCGCGCCGCCAGGCCTGGCTCTTCCAGCAGGGGGATATAGACGCTGTTGATCCCCAGGAAGATGAGTGCCCACGTCAGGTGAGGCCGAGACAGGAGCAGCAGCGCCTCACCAAAGAGCACGAAGACGACGCCCGAGATCATCGGATTGCGCACGTAGCGATACGGTCCCCTGACGACCAGTTGCCGAGGAGGGTCCCAGGGAGCCAGCGTACCGCGACCCTCGGTGACGAAGCGCCGTAGGCTGGCGACGAACAAGAGGCCCCCCACGCTCAGAAGACCCAGCCCGCCCACCTGCGGCAGCACCTGGGTCGGGCCGGAGCCGACTGCCAACGCGATCCCGTTCTGGCGCGCCAGCCAGAGCGGGATGAGAACGGCTACGGTGAACGGCAGCACCGCGATCGCGAAGAGCTGGCGGAGAATCCACAGCATCATGTCACGCTCCCTGAAGGCCCCGCACAAGCTGTAGGCCG
>JBGPJS010000123.1:0-9386 GCA_041485505.1 Gemmatimonadota bacterium
GAGGACTCGATGGGGCACGGCCGCTATCTGGTGTTCTACCTCATCGGGGGATTGGCCGGGGCGTTGGCACAGATGCTCGCCAATCCCAACTCGATCGCTCCCATGGTTGGAGCTTCGGGAGCCATCAGCGGCGTCATGGGAGCCTACATCGTGCTCTATCCCCGGGTGCGAGTCCGGATGTTCACGCTGCTGGTGTTCTATCCGCTCTTCTTCACTATCAGTGCCGGCTTCGTGCTCGGTTACTGGTTCCTACTTCAGCTGCTCGGAGGGGCGCTCTCGGGAAATGCCGCCGGCGGTACGGCGTTCTGGGCCCATGTCGGCGGCTTTCTGTTCGGCGCCTTCTGCATCAACCTCTTCAAAGACCCCGAACTGGTGGCGCGCCACCAGCGCTCGTTCGGCCTCGTAGGCTGACTGCTGATCGCGGGAGATCGGGCCGTATGACCCTTCAGGAACTGGAAGAAGCCGCCCGGGAAATCGAGTCCGGGCCCGATCTCATCCCCTGCCCACGGGGACAGGTACCGGCATGGCTCGGGCCCGACGCGGCCGGCCTCCGCGGCATTGGTCCCCTTCTGGACCACACGCTGCTCCGGCCTGAAGCGGACCGAGAGCAGATCATCCGGCTATGCGAGGAGGCGCTGGCGTTGGGGGCGCACGCGGTGTGCGTACATGGTGGGTGGGTGTCGCTCGCGGCCGATCGGCTCCGGGGCTCTCCGGTCCGGATCGCGGCGGTAGTTGGCTTTCCCCTCGGGGCGGGGACGACCATGGCCAAGTTCGTTGAGACCCGGCTCGCGATCGTGGACGGCGCCACCGAGATCGACATGGTCATGGCCCTCGGCCGCGCGCTCGGCGGCGAGTGGGCGGCCGTCGAGGAGGACATCAACTCGGTAGTGGACGCGGCCGATGGGCTGGCGGTGAAGGTCATTGTCGAGAGTGCCGCGCTCACACCCCCGACCATCATCCGGGCCTGTCTCGTCGCCAAGACCGCCGGCGCACGAATGGTAAAGACCTCGACGGGTTTTCATTCCGCGGGTGGCGCGACGGTCGAAGCCGTGAAGCTGATGCGGAAGACGGTCGGACCCGAGATGGGGGTGAAGGCCTCGGGTGGGATCGCTACCGGCGCGGACGCGATCCGGATGCTGCGGGCGGGCGCCAGCCGGATCGGCGCATCGAATGCCCGGCAGTGGAGTGGGTGCTTGGGTCAGGAGGCTCCGTTGCTGGGCGAGCTGCTCGGGCGAGAATTGGGAGAGAGGGACTTGGGCTAGGGCTTCCCCTCCGACTCCTTTTCCCTCGCCCAGCCCTGGCGCGGAATCCCGGTCGCGGCCGAAAGCCGCCAGAGGAAACGGAGGACGCCGGGCCCGCTACAACCGGGGGACCCTGGGGAAGCACCAGCTCTTCGCGCCCGGAACGACTGGGTCGATTCTGGCTGCCGAGCTGGCTCTTCCGATCAGCCGTTTCCGGAGCGGCCCACTCGGCGGGGACCAGCAGGTCGGCGCCGGAATCGTGGAGGGGCGCCTGCAACCGGTCCTCGGCCGATTTCATGCTCTCTTCTCCGCTCATGGAGGAAGAGTATCAGCGGCTTCTGCTAATCGGTGGGGACCAACCAACCGAAGACGAAACCGGGGCCTAGCGCGGTTTACCTCTGAGTCATCCAGCGGCTGTCCTCAAGGGGCGCCGTTCCAGCCCCGAGTCCAGCCAGTGTACCAGGGAATGTTGGTTCCGAACAGATTGGCCGCCGGCACGGCACCGAGGTAATTCGGTGTGGTGTCCAGGAAGCCGTCCGATGGGGGCTGGATCGCCCCGGAAAGCACTGGTGATCCCGGTGCGGGGCGCAGGTCCGAACTGAGGGTGAAGAACGGTGCCAGGAGTCCGGGATCGAGCACGCGGTTCGACCTTGCGGGATCGGTGGCGTAGGCCGCTTCGTCGACGCAGTCGGCATCCGCCGAGAAATCCGGGTTGCCCGAGAAGAAGACCGAATTCTCGATCAGGGTGGTCGGCGCAGGCCCGACCAGATTGCACGCCTCTTGGCCCTGGATGTCGAGGCCTGGCCCGCCGGGGCGAAGGATGATCGCGTCCCGCAGGGTGAGGCCGGAACCGCTCTGCAACAGGATTCCGCCGCCCATCGACACGGTGCCAGGCGCGGGCCCGACGGCGGTGACATTGTAAAGCCGGGGTGCCGAGCGGGGCAGGGCGTCGGGTGTCAGGACCGGATTGGAGCCGATGATCGCCGGCTGGTTGTCCCCGTCCTGTTGAATGATGATGAACTGACCTTCCCCGACCCAGCCGTCATCCCAGCTCAATCCCGCACCGGCGTTGTTGGTGAGAACCAACCCGCGGATCTGCGCGGTACCGCCGGAGACGAACAGCCCGTCGCCCAGGGCTCCGTAGATCTGGCTGGAATCAACGACGGTGCCGGTTCCCACGCCCAGCAGGGCCAGTCCCGGTGCCGGTCCCGCCCCGGCCGGGGACATGCCGCCATATTCGATGCGAACGTAGCGCAGCACTCCGCTGGAATCCTGAATGAGACAACCGCCATAGAGTCCGGGATTGCCGATACTGGTCTTCTCGGGACAACCGATCGTCGAAGGGTTGTTGAGCAGGGAGAATCCGTTGATCACCACTCCGCCCCAGCAGCCCCGGATCTTGGTGGCGAGATTGCAGGTGAAGACAATGGGCTGCAGCCGGGTGCCGCGGGCGTCGATCTTCCCGCCTCGGCGAACGACCAGGGCGCCCCGGGTCGCCTGGTCTCCTTCGATGCGGGTGCCGGCCTCGATAGTTAGCTTGACACTTCCCGCTACGTTGACGGTCCCCTGCAGCTCGTAGACGGTGTCGCGGAATAGGGTCCGGTCGGTGGTGAGGTCTCCCGCGATCACGACCCGATTGCTGATGGCCGTGCGCCCCGGGATCGGCTGGCCGACCACGGGATCCGGGGTGACGGCGCCGTTGGAGATGGCGACCACGTCCAGCACGTCGATGGTGTAGGAGCCATCGCCGTTCTGGCCCGGTGGGACCGGATCGCCGGCCTCACCCAGCCCGGGCAGGTTGGTGGGGGCGACGTTGGCCGCGATCGCAAAGTCCTTCGAGGGATCGGTGAGGAGCGGAAATATTCCGACCGCGAGATTGGCGGTATTGACGGCATCGAGGACGTTGATGGTGCCGTCGAGCGTCGCGTCTCCATAGATCAGCCCCGCCCCGGCGACATGGGGCGCGACCCGGGACAGCCCAGGTGACTGTGCCACCAGCCAGGAGGTCCAGTCGGCCGCGGTAAGCCGCCGAGGTGGCAGCAGCAAGGGCGGAGCATCCAACGGGTCCCAGCGGCTGGGGACGGTGGCATGGCTGATTTCGGTCAGGTCCTTCGTCGCCGCCTTCTCGAAAACGAAGTGCAGCCCGCGGTCATATCCGGCGTCGAGCACTTGGAAGTCGAGCTCGGCGCCCAGGTCTGGAACGGGGGCCGAGGCAAAGCTCACCATTCGCAGCTGCCCCCGATCGGAGAGCGCGGGGTTGACGAGGGTGATGGCAGGCCCCCGAAGCGGCTGGCCGAGATACTTGAGGCGGCGGGGATCGTAGAGCAGGTGGCCCTGCCAGCCGAGCAGCGGGCTGGGGAGATCACCTCGAGCGCCGATTCGGACCACGACCCGGGCGCCGGACCCGGCCGCCGGATCCGACAGGTGAAGGGTGATCGTGAGCGCGGAGCCGGCAGGGCCGGGGAGCGTCGGGGCCTCCAATCCGTGTTCGCAGCCGACGGTGAGAAACAGCGCCGCAAGGGCTGGGGCGAGCAGTCGACGCATGAGGATCTCCCCCGTCATTGAAAGAGGACGTCGTCCTCGACACGGGTGAAGTTGCCCGCCGCGTCAAAGAGATAGGCGACGACGCCATAGAAGTTCTCGTAGCTCAGGATCCCGCCGTAGAGGGTCAGATCGGGGATCGAGGTGCCCGGATAGCCGTCCACGACGTTGATCACGGCGTAGTCCGGCTCGCCATCCGGGGGACCCAGGATTCCGTCGCGCATCTTGTACGTGACAAACGTGCCCAGGAAATCCCCGTCGGGGTCCGCCGCGGAGAGCTGAGTGCGGATGGCCTGGGTTCCCAGAAACTTGGCGTTGAACTGCAGCGCGGTCGGCGGCAGGCCGGGTCGACTGGTAAAGGGAGCCTCTTCCACCTGCGAGAGGTTGCCCATGCGATCCCCGACCCAGAGTGCGAGGCACTTGCCCCGTACCGAGTCGTCAGGCAGGCCGATCTCGAAGGCGGCCAGCGCCGTCACCGAGTCTCCGTTGGTCGCGACTCCGGTGGACATGTTGGGGCGGGTCCGGGCTCCGGTGGGAAGCAGACTCTTGCGCCGGCAGTTGGTGAGGTCCCAGGCGTAGTAGTTCGCGTCGTGGTCCGGGTCCCGCACCCGGAAAACGACTCCCGCCGCGCCGTCGTGGTAGGAAGGAAGAAAGCTCACCAGGGCAGGTCGATGGGCGGGGTCGGAGCAGTGAATCCGGAAGTCCTGGTGATTGCCGCCGAGTGAATCCAGGACCAGGGACGGGTTGCTCCCACCGTCGCTGATGACGATGCAATTGCCCGACAGATTGAGCAGCTCGACAGAGGCCGGGCCGGGAGGGATGTGATTGAGTCCCAGAGTGTCGTTGGCGTGGAGCAGGCCGATCCGTTCGACTCCGTCGGAGGGGATCAGCCGGTAGATGTAGTCGGAGTCGAGTGGTGCGCCATCGGAGAGCGCCACCAGACGGAGAATGGGACGGCAATCGATGACGTAGCGGATCGCCGAGGTATTCGAGTTGGGTGGAATCACGATGGCCTGATCGGCCCCGTCACGCAGGCGGCACTGGGGGGGGACCCCGGCCAGGGAGACGACGTAGGTGGCTGGCTTGACCGAGAGAATGATGGTATCGAGCGGGTCGGCGGTGATGGTGGTGTCGAGGTGTAGAGTTCCGGAGAGCTCGCGCACATGGTAGCGGTACGGGGTGCCCAGGTCGCCGGCGACATTGGCGTTCCCCTTGACGAGGATCGCGAGATAGGGAGGTCGGCCGAAACGCGGGGCGGTGAGGTCCTCACAGGCGTTGAGGCCGAAGAGAAGCCCGCCCAGGGCGATTCCCCACCGGGCGGACAGGAGTGAGCTCACGAGAATTACCTCCGGTGTGATGAGGACTGCGCGGAGCCGCCACTGGCGGCCCCGCGCAGCCCATTCCCGCATGCAGCGTTACTTCGTCGTGGCGGTGGTCCAGCCCCGGGTCCAGCCGGAGTACCACGGCACGTTGCTGTTGGTGCCGTTGGCGGGCGGGACTGCCCCGAGGTACACCGCGTTCGGGTCGAAGAACCCATCGTTGGGCGGCGTGACTGCCGGCAACGTGGTCGGCGCCGAGCCCGCCTTGGGGCGGAAATCGGGCACCAGGACGTTCAGCGGATCGATCAGGTAATCGCCGTTGACATCGCCAGCCGCGAAGCTGGAGATGTGGTTGGTGGTATCGGCGATGTACAGCGCCTCCAGATTGGAACCGGTGAACGCCGGTGCCAGGTATGGCCCGCAGGCGGCGGCGGCGCTGCCGGGATCGCTGCCGTCCGGGTCGCCATCGGTGGACGGGTTGAGGCCAGCACCGGGGGTGGGACCGACGCTGATGGCGCCGTTGCGGAAACTGAGGCCGGTCGGCGGGCCGTTGGTGATCTGGGTGCAGAGGCCGGTCGGATCCAGTCCTCCCGTATTGGCGTCCATATCGAGGCCCACCGCGAAGCGGTACGCCAGGAAGTTTCGAACGGTGCCCGCCGTGTTCTGGCGGAATTCGAACGCTGCGTTGACGCAATTCTGGCCCGCCACGCCAGACGAGTTGAGCTGGGTCAGGCAGGTTCCCGGCAGGCCCGCGGTTGAGGTCCAGCGGATGGGTGCCGCTTTGCCAACGCAGGTGATGTTGAAGATGGTCGGATTGGAGCGGGGAGTCCGATTGGGATCGCCGGCGTCGATACCGTTGTTGTCGGCTTCCATGCAGCGGTCGCCATCCGTGGAGTCGGACTGCTCCATCAGGAACTGCCCCTTGCCGCGCCAGCCCAGCACCCAATCGAAGTTGTCGTCCTCGGCGCCGGTGGCCACCATGTGCTTGATGTTGACGGTACCGCCGAAGAACTCGAAGGCATCGTCCAGCGAGGCGTGGGACTGCACATAGTCCACGATGGTATGGTTGCCCACTCCCTGGAACCAGATGCCGTTCCGTTCCTGGGTGGTGGTGACCCGGGAGCCGCCGTACTCGCCGCGGACGTACATCAGGACCCCGCTGGAGTCGGCGTCGTTGCATCCACCGTATTGCGTGGTGGCATCGGTCTCTTCACTCTCCTGGATACATCCCCCGCTGCTGCGGGTGATGGAGCCCGTCATCACCAACGGGCTCGGGCCCAAGGCGATCGATCCCGGTGAGTCGGCGTTGATGGTCGCATTGCCCGCGATCGCCAGGCCGCCCCAGCAGCCGGGCCACCGGGTGTTGGCTGGCTCGCCCCGGGGACCAACAAAGGGCGGGAGCACGCAGGTAAACACGATCGGCTGGAGCGCGGTGCCCTTCGCGACGATGAAGCCATCGCGCCGGATCTGCAGGATGCCCTGACCCTGGCCGACGCCGCCGCTGCCGAAGACGCCGGTACCGTACCAGCCTTCGATGCGGGTACCGGGGTCAATCGTCAAGGTGGCGCCGTTGCGGACGTAGATCGGTCCCTTGGTGGAGTCACCGATCTGGTACACCGTGTCTTTCACCAAATGCCGATCGGCAGTGATGTCAGCGTTGATCACGACGCGGGCGCCGGCACCTGGCAGCGGCTCCCGGCCGGGAATGAGGTCGCACATGACCGGCGTGGCCGGCGCGCAGCCGCCGGGGAGCGAACCGTTGGCGATCGCCACCACGTCCTGCACGTCGATCGCGCCATCAGGGTTGATCAGGTTGGTGGGGGTGACGCCGGGACGCGGGGTGCCGCCGGTGCCGCCGTTGACCGGGCGGACGTTGCCGGCGATGACCTCGTCCTTGTTGCCGGGATCAAACATGGTGGAGATGCCGACCGAGACGTTGGCGTCGTTCACCACGTCGAGCACGTTGATGTTGCCGTCGAGCGTCACGTCGCCGTACTTGAGGTTCTGGGCGTACTGACCGGGGGAGTTGGGGGTGACCCGGCCGGCCCGCTGAGCCAGCTCCGGCGCCAACCGCTTCGACCAATCCGCTGCGGTCAGGTGGACCGCCGCCGGCACCGTCAGGTCGACGGCTTCAACCGGGTGCGCCGCGACCTTCACGCTCTTCACGGCCACCGCGCTGTGTCTGGTGCCCGCGCCTTCGAGCTCATACCGCAGCCCTTCCCGGTAGTTGGGAGCCTTGACCTGGAATGCCAGCACCGCGGTCCGGGCGGGGAGCCCGGCGGGGCTCACGCTGATCAGGCGTAGTTCGCCGCGGCCGGCGGCGTGCTCATTGATCAGCGTCATGTACGACGCGTCCCCGGCCTGGCCGAGGTAGACCAGTTGGGACGGATTGAAGCGGAGGTAGCCCTGGAGGCCTTGCAACGGCTCACCCAGCTTGGCGTCGGCCCGCACGCTGAGTGCGACCGTATCGCCCACCGGCGCCAGGGCCCGGTTGAGCTCGAGGCCGATGCTGAGTGGGGCCGCCTGATCGAGGGGCCCGAGCGAGGTTTCTTCGCGCGAGCAGCCCCCGACCAGGGCCGCGACCGCGGCGATCCAGAGCGCCGTGGCGGGCCGTGCGGGGTTCTTGGAGACCTGCATGCGTTGTTCTCCTCAGAGTAGAAGTGGTTCCGGTTCGCGACCGGGGGCGAGGTGCCGCCCCCGGCCGCGCCGGGAATCCGGTTACGGAATCGAGAGCGTCCCTTCGTTCTTCTGGGTCTTGGGAATCAGGTCCGCTCCGCTGAAGCTGGAGACCACCGTGAGGCTGGTGCTGGTGGTCGCCGTCGTCGGGGTACCCGAGCCGACGGTGAAGGTGCAGGTCGCGACCCCCTGGGCCGTGATGGAACCGGCGCCGGTCTTGAAGTTCAGGAAGTCGATGATGCCGGCGCTCGGGCTGCTCGCCGTGATGTTGGTGAAGGCCGAGCCGGTGGTGTTGGCGCAGCTCCCGAAGGTGAGCCGAGAGGTGCCGGTATAGGTCACCCGGGCCTGGAAGGCGTTGAAGTCATCCGCCGCCGGGCCGTTCACCGCCGGATCGTTCAGTGTGCTCGGATCGAACGTCAGGGTCAGGGTCACCGAGCCACCGCTGATGGCGCTCCAGGCGGCGGTGTACTGATAGAACGCCGGAGGAGTCTGGCAGTCGATGGTGAACCCGGTACCGGTCACGGTGCCACCCAGCGTGAGGCCGGTGTAGCTGCCGGAGGCCGGAGCTGAGGTGCAGCCGCCCGGAAGGTTGCTCAGGGCCAGTGCGCCGCTGCCGGCGCCAGCGCCCGAACCCACCAGGACGTTCGCGATGCTGTAGGAAGTCGGACTGGCTCCGCCTAGAGCCGCCGAGGCAGGCGTGGTGCCGGAAGCGCCCGGAGTAGCGGTGATCGTGACCGCCGCGAGCGACGGCGTGGCCGGACCGGTGCGAGTGATGCTGCCGGTTACCGTACCGCTGGCCGCGGTGCAGACCACGGTGAAGTTGACCGTGGAGGTGGCGCCGTTTCTGACCGTGGTTGACTGCGGACCCGGATCGGTGCACCCCGACGGCAGACCCGACAGCGAGACCGTCTTGGGACCGGTCGTCACGTTCGCAATGGAATAGGTGCCCGCCGCGCCCGTGGTCCCGGTGAATCCACCGGTGTTCACCGTCACGAGGACACCGCTCAGGTTACCCCGCTGAGGCGAGCTCACGAGGCCGGCCACGGTGCCCACCGGTGCCGGGCCTGAATTCGCCAGGTCGGCGGCGAGGATGAGCTTGGCGGTGAAGTTGCCCACCGTCGGGTCGATATCGAACCCCACCGGGCGGGCGGCCGAAGTCGCATTGCCCAACAGCGGAACCGCGTACGCCTCGTAGGGGAAGCAGTCGCTGATGACGCCGGCGGGCGGAGTCACCGAGCAGCTGATGTCGTTGAAGAAGCTGAATGGAGTACCGTTGTTCCCGGGAGTGCCGTCGCCGTCCCAGGCCGGGCTCGGGGCCACCAGGCCCTGGTTGGGCTGGGTCACGATGACGTCATTGCCCCCGCCACCGACCGCCACGCCACCGCTGGTGGTGGTGACCTGGGTCGAGAAGGGGAAGAGCAGGATCCCGGTGACGCTGCTGGGCGGAGTCGGGAAGGTCGGAGTGCTGAGTTGAGCGCTGGACAGCTTATTGAAAATGCTGACGTCGAAGCTCACCCGGATTTTCCCGGGCTGGAACGCGCCCACGGCCGAGGCCGCGTAGTTGGAGGCGATCAGGGTGATCACGTCGCCACCGAGCAGCGACTGCGAC
>JBGPJS010000124.1:0-9382 GCA_041485505.1 Gemmatimonadota bacterium
CGACCCGCGGCTCTGACGTTGGGCCGACAGGCCATAGGCCGCAGGCTTGAAGCCCCATAGCTCATAGCCCATAGCCTATAGCCAAATAGCCTATGGCCTATGGCCTACGGCTGATCAGAGACTCCATCCCTTCCGAAACGTCGGTTTGATGTACTCCTCCGGCACCCCGGGTGTGGTGATCGCACCGGTTTCGGGGTCGACCTCGACGTCTTTCCCCAGCCGGACCGCGATGCAGCCGAGGAGGACCATCTGGGTCAGGGGGCCGGCGTGGCCGTCGAAGGTGGAGCCGGGCGCCGAGCCGCCTTTGATGGCGCTGATCCATTCCCGGTAGACGCCAGGAGAGCGGGGGTACTTCTGCGGGGGCGGGCTGTCGGCCAGGGCCCTGGCTCCCGATTTCGCCAGCCACCAGGCGCCGTCGCCGTAGCAGTCCGCCATCAGGCTGGCTTCCTCACCGATCCAGAGCTGCCCACCGACGTCGCCATAGGGCCAATCCATCTGATCGGGCAGCCCGACGGGGCGCGCCGGCCAGAGGCCACCGTCCCGCCAGACCACTTTCACCTCCGGCCGATCGCCCCGCGCGGGGAAGTGATACGTCACCCGGGAAGACTTGGGTGCGGTCTCGGGGTAGAGCTGGGTGGTTTCGGGCTCGATCCGGCTGGGAAAACGCAGGTCGAAAGTCCAGAAGGCGGCGTCCATCGCGTGGCAGGCGATATCCCCCAGAGCGCCGGTGCCATAGTCCCACCAGCCGCGCCAGCGGAACGGGGCGTAGGCGGGATTATAGGGCCGCTCCGGGGCGGGACCGAGCCAGAGGTTCCAATCGAGATAGGGCGGGACATTGTGCGCTTCCGTGGGGCGGTCGAGGGCCTGGGGCCAGATCGGGCGATTGGTCCAGTAATGGACTTCGCGGATTTTCCCGATCATCCCGGCTTCGTAGGCTTCGCGGATCTGGCGAGTGCCCTCGCCGGTGTGACCCTGATTGCCCATTTGGGTCGGCAGCTTGGAGCGGCGGGCCTGGTCCATCACGGTGCGGACTTCGTGCAGGGTGCGCGCCAGGGGCTTCTGACAGAACACCGGCTTGCCCATTCGCAGCGCCATCATCGTGGCGGCGGCGTGAACGTGGTCCGGAGTGGTGACGCTCACCGCGTCGATGTTCCTGGCTTCCTTGTCGAGCATCTCCCGGAAGTCGCGGTACCGTTTGGCCTGGGGAAACCGCCGCAACGACGACTCGGCGGACTGCAGGTCGACGTCGCACAATGCGAAGATGGTGGCACCGGCCTCGGAGACGCCTTTGACGTCCGACTCTCCTTTGCCACCGACCCCGATGCAGGCGACGTTGAGCCTGTCGCTCGGCGCCAGAAAACCACGACCACCCAGGACATGGCGGGGGACGATGCTGAAGGCGAGGCCGGCGGCGGTCAGGTCACCGACGAAGACGCGGCGGGAAATGTCTTTAGGAGCCATGGAATCGTTCCTTGAAGTTCGTTGCCCGGTCGCCTTCCCCACCCCAACGGCCTACCACGGAAACAACGGATAACACGGAGCACACTGATCACTCCGAGTTGATTCTCCCTCCGCCCCCAAATAACCGCAACCCCAATCTTGATCGGTCGGAGAGAGGGTTCCTGGAAAAAGGAGCCCATCGGTGTGCTCGGTGGATTCCGTAGCAATCCGTGGTAGGCAGTTTCATTTCTCCTTGTACACAATGTCGATTGCGAGGCCGGCCGCGAGGAGGAGCGCGGTCGCTTCGGGCGGCAGCGGCCGGGATTCATCCAGTGCGATCATGTAGTTGTCGGCCGAGGTGAACAGCTCCTTGCCGATCCCGGCCCATTTCTTGGTGACCTTGCCGATCTCCGTCCCATCGGCGGTGAGAAACCGGAAATTCCACCCTATCCAGTCCCCCTTGATGTCGGCGACCGGATTTCCCTTCGAGTCGAGAACGTGGAAACCCCCACCCAGGGAAAAGAGCTTGCTCTTGAACCAGCCGATCTCTCGCCCAGCCGCGTCAACCACGGTGACCCGGGCACGGAGAAGGGTCACGCCCCTCCGGATGCTGAGGAGGATCGGCCCGCTCTCATGCTCCCGCACTTCAACCCTGGTGGGCAGGAGCCGCTTGTTGATGAACAATCGAGCAAGCTTGATGAGACCACTCACGCTCTCCCTCGCCTGGCCGATCTGGGTCCCGCTGGCCGGGTCGAAGATGTCGAAGACATCGGTCAGCTTGAGAAAGCCGACCCGCTCCTTCACGAGGAACTGCTTCCGGTCGAGCATCTCGCCTCCAGGGATGGGCCGCAGATGAACCCAGAAATGACGCAGAGAAGACTCTATTTGCTTGGTGAAGGGCACTGCCACTTCGTTATCACATTCGTCGGCATCCGGCTGCATTCTGGCTACATCTGCGTGTATCTGCGTCCCTCTGCGGCGCCACCGGCTCACCCTGATATTTCACACCTGGCAGATCCGCACCGCCTCCCCGAGCGACGTGAGAGGATCCCGCTTCGGCACGAACTCGTGGGCGACATAGCCCGCAAATCCCAGGTCCGCAATCGCAGTGGCGATGGCCCGGTAGTTGAGCTCCTGGCTGTCGTCGATCTCGTTCCGCCCGGGCACGCCGCCGGTGTGGAAGTGACCGATCCAGGCGATGTTCTCCCGGATGGTCCGGATCAGGTCGCCTTCCATGATCTGCATATGGTAGATGTCGTAGAGCAGCTTCACTCGCGGCGAGCCGACGCCCTTGATGACTTCGACGCCGAAGGCGGTATGGTCCCCCTGATAGTCCTCATGATCCACTTTGCTGTTGAGCAGTTCGACGCACACCGTCACTCCCTGCTCCTCCGCCAGCGACTTGATTCTGGAGAGTCCCGCAATGCAGTGGGCGATTCCCTCGGCGTCGCCCGTGCCCCGACGGTTGCCGAACATGGTGATGACATTGGGGACGCCGGCCTTCGCGGCAAGCGGAATCGTGGTTTCCAGCTCCTTGAGGAGGAGGGAGTGGTTGGCCGGATCGTTGAAGCCGGTCTCGATGAAATCCGGCCGCCAGCTCGGGTACCCCATGGAGGAGACCAGCCCGGCGTCCTGCGCCGTTGACCACTCGTCGGGCTGAAGCAGATCGATCGCGACGAGTCCGATCTGCTTCGCCTTCTGGCAGAACTCCAGAAGCGGCATCTTCTGGTAGATCCACCGGCAGACCGATTGTTTGAGGCGGCCGGGGGAGGACCAGGCCGGAGGGGCGGGAGAGGCGGACGCGGCGGACGGTGGAGACAGAGCCGTCCAAGGCAGCGCGGCGGCCCCGGCCGCACTGGCGAGGGCACGGAGGGCGGAGCGGCGGTCGACGGGGTTCGAGGTTTGGCTCACGGGTCCTCCGAAGGGTGTTCCCAGCTCAGCGGTGCCGTGGGGGTCCCCCCCCCATCAGGGAATATCGCCCAGGGTTGGCCTAACACCGTCATCGAAAAACCCGGAACGGAACCCTCAAACGCAGCCCCCGACTGCCGGCGCCCATCTCCCGAGTCCGCTAGAACCGCAACTCCCGTAGGTAGCGGTAACTAGTCGTGATGCTCGCGAATGGATCCGCCGGTTCATCGTGCTCCACGAAGAAATGCTCGATCCCGGCCTGCTTCCGCCTTGCAAAGAGGGCCCGCCAATCGATGCTCCCCGCGCCGACGTCCGCCATCCGGTGTTCCGGCGGACCCGCCGAGTCCTTCACGTGGACCATCGGAAACCGGCCGGGCCAGCGGGCAAAGTAGGTGAGCGGATCCTGTCCCCCTTTGGTGATCCAATAGAGATCCATCTCCAGCGCGACCAGTTGCGGATCGGTCGCTTCAAGGAGCACGTCGTAGGGAATCCTTCCCTCCATCGGGGCAAACTCGAACTCATGATTGTGATAGGCCAGCCGGATCCCCGCCTGCGCCGCCGTGACGCCGGCCCGGTTGAACCGCTCCGCCACCCGCCGGTAGGCGTCGAGGTCCTTCCGATCCACCTCGTCCAGCCACGCCACCACGAGGTATCGGTGCCCCGCGGTGT
Source organism: Gemmatimonadota bacterium (assembly GCA_041485505.1). Taxonomy (GTDB): domain Bacteria; phylum Gemmatimonadota; class Gemmatimonadetes; order Gemmatimonadales; family GWC2-71-9; genus JBDUEA01. The sequence continues at coordinate 4,018 of JBGPJS010000124.1, forward strand.
GCGCGTCGTCCAGTGTCTTCCCCCATTCGTCCCCCAGCGATTCGATCCCGATGTGCGCCGAGGGGGCGTCCAGGCCCGACTGGTGAAGGATCCCGCGGAGCTGTGCCGCGGTGTGACCGAAGTACCCCGCGAACTCCACCTCGCGATAGCCGATCGCGGCGACCCGGGCCAGGGTGCCTTCGAAGTCGCTCTTCATGGCATCGCGGACGGTGTAGAGCTGGACGCCAATCCGTTTGATCCGGTCGGCCTCGCGCCCAGGCGGTCGCAGTGCCAGGGAGGCGAGCCCTGCGCCGGCAACACCGAGGAATTCTCTGCGGTGGTATCGCATCGGCTCCCCTTTCCTTCCCCCAACAGCCTACCGCGGAATAGGCGGATGACGCGGACCACACGGATTGTTCCGTCTTGCGGCAAGCTCCTGTGTCCGTCTTACGGCGAGCTCCTCCCCCACCCTTTACAGCCCACAGCCCATAGCCAACGACAGGAGTCCTAAGTGGGCAGGGCAACGGCTCAGAGCGCGTGTCGCTTCATCTGACCCACCGCGTAATCGCAGGCCCTCGCGGTCAGCGCCATGTAGGTAATCGACGGGTTCTGGTTGGCGGACGAAGTCATGCACGCTCCGTCGGTCACGAAGAGGTTCTTCACGTCGTGGCACTGGTTCCAGCCGTTCAGGACGGAAGTTGCCGAGTCACGCCCCATTCGGGCGGTCCCCATCTCGTGGATGCAGAGCCCGGGCGCGAGGTGGTCGTTGTAGGATTTGATGTCCTTGACACCGGCCGCCTCGAGCATTTCGACCGCGGTCTGCTGCACATCCTCCAGGAGCGCAATTTCGTTGGGTCCCCAGGTGCACTGGATCCGGAGCGCGGGAACGCCCCACTTGTCCACCAGAGTGGGGTGAAGCTCAATGAAGTTGTCGGAGCGCGGCAGGCATTCCGCCCAACCGCCGATTCCGAAGTTCCAGGGACCCAGCTCCTTGATGAGCGACTCCTTGAATCCGGCCCCGAACCCCTCCATCCCGCTCCCCCGCCCCCAGCCGCTCCGCCACGCGCCACCTTGAAAGCCGTAGCCGCGCAGAAACTTGGGGTTCTTCTCTCTCACATTTCGAAACCGGGCGATATAAATCCCGTTCGGCCGATTGCCAAAGTACTTCATGTTTTCCATGCCGGGCATGGTCCCATCCGCCCCGGCGCCGAACGTGTGGTCCATCACGTTCTTGCCAAGCTCCCCACTCGTGTTGCCCAGGCCGGTCGGGAAGCGCGGGGTCTTGGAGTTGAGCAGAATGCGGGCGCTCTCCAACGCCGAGGCGCAGAGGAAGATGACCCGCCCGCGAAACTCGAGAGGATGCATGGTATCGGCGTCGATCACTCGGACCCCGGTGGCCCGGTCCCGCTTCGCGTCGTAGATCACGCTGTGCACGACACTGTTGGGGCGCAGGGTCATCAGCCCGGTGCGCTGCGCAGCAGGGAGAGTGGAGCCGATGCTGGTGAAGTAGGAATGGGTGATGCAACCGCGCTCGCAGGGCCCGCAGTAGTGACAGGCAGCACGGCCGTTGTGGGACTGGGTCAAGATGGCGCAGCGGCCGATGGTGAGGACCCGTTCCCCGCCCCATTTCTTGAGCAGCGCCTCGCGCACCACCTTCTCGGCACAGCGCATCTCCATCGGCGGCAGGAATTGGCCGTCGGGCAACTGGGAAAGCCCCTCGGCCTGACCGCTGATGCCGATGAACCGCTCGACATAGTCGTACCAGGAGGCGATGTCGGCGTAGCGGATGGGCCAGTCAACGGCGATCCCGTCCCGGGCGTTAGCCTCGAAGTCGAGGTCGCTCCAGCGGTAGACCTGCCGGCCCCACATGATCGAGCGCCCTCCCACGTGACGGCCCCGGATCCAATGGAACGGCTTGTCCTGGTCGAAATCGTAGGGGTTCTCCCGGTCGTTGACGAAGAACTTCGATCCCCACTCGTCACAGGCGTAGCACTTCTTCTGAATCGGTTGATCCCGCTCCAGCTCCGAGCGGTCGCCTTTGCCGCGAAAGCGAAGCTCCCAAGGCTGCACGTGCTCGACGTAGTCGCGCTCGGGGACGATCGGCGGCCCCGCTTCCAGCACCAGGGTGCGGAGTCCCTTCTCGGTCAGCTCCTTGGCGGCCCAGCCGCCGGAGATACCGGAGCCGACGACGATGGCGTCGTAGTCCTCGCGGCTCATGGGTTGGCCCCCTGAAGGGAACGGGGAACCGGGAACGGGGAACCGGGGGCGTGCTCGTGATTCTGGCTCGATTGAGGGTCCGGCATTGGCGGGCTCCTCGTGGCCGCTTCTTTTCCCCGTTCCCCGTTCCCGGTTCCCCTCATATGGGCACACACCCCTCAAACCGCCCCGGGATGACCTGGTAGTGAATCACTTCCTTCATGACGACCTCAGAAGTGAAATACCCGTAGATCGTCAGCCCCTTGAGTGTGGCAAAGGCATCCTCCGCGCTTCCCTCCTCACCCTTCTTGGCGTCCAGGGACTTGAGCATCTCGACCTGGTCAGCCTCGGCAAGGTCGATGAACGCGGCGGTGTGGCGCTGTTGGCTCCGCGCGTCGATGGCGCCCAGGCCCCCGATGAAGCGGTCCCGGTCCTTGTCGGAGTACCACTCGGAGAGGAGCAGGTCGATGAATTGGTTGACCCGGACGGAGGTGGCGCCGGGCGTGTCGGTTTCGGGGATGATCATTTCCGCGATCCGCGTCACGGTAGCGGCTTGATGCGGGTCGAGCGCGCGGAACTCGTGATGGGTCAGTCGGGCATGGAGCGCGCGGCCCAGATCGAACCGCTTCTCCGGCGAGAGCGGCGACAGAATCGGCGCGACGGCGGCGCCGCCCAGAATGCCGAGGAGCTTCCTGCGGTTCATGGGTGCGACCTCCGCTGGTGGAGGGTGCGGCGGGAATCTCAAGCTACGGTCGTGGAAGCGGGCCGTCCAGCGGCTCCCCGCCCCGCCCGAACAGCATGCCTCGGAAACTACGGATGACACCGAACACACGGAGTCAATCAGCCATTTCTTGCTTGTCGGTCCTCACCACGGAATGTCTGTTCTGCACGGGGCCAATCCGTGTCTTCCGTGGGTTCCGCAATCATCCGTGGTAGGCAGTTGTTAGGGCCCGAGCGGTCGGAAGTTCACATCCAGAATCGTGAGCCGCTGCAGATGGGTCTCCAGTCGCGCCGTGAAATCGGTGAAGTTCTTTCTCGCCTTGGGCGTCCACAGCACCTCGGCCAGGGCGCAGGTGCGCGGGTAGGCCATGTACTCGACCTGTTTCGGGTTCTGGATGTACTCGGTCCAGACCTGTCCCTGGGCGCCGAGGATGTGTTTCGCGGCCTGGGCGTCGAGCACGGCGGGGACCGGATCGTAGGCGTACACCGTGTCGAGCGGAAGAAATCCGCCGATCGCCAGCGGCTCGCTATCGCGGTTCTGTGATTGATAGTGATCGAAGTAGGTGGAATGCCCCGGCGCCATGACCACGTCATGCCCCGCCCGCGCCGCCGCGATGCCCCCGTCCTCTCCCCGCCAGGACATGACCACCGCGCCCGGAGCCAGGCCCCCCTCCAGGATCTCGTCCCAGCCTACCAGCCGCCGGCCCTTCGACGCCAGCCAGGCGTCGATGCTCCGGGTGAAGTAGCCCTGCAGTTCCTCCTCGTTCTTGAGTCCGAGCTCGCGGATTCTCGCCTGGACTTCGGCGCTCGCTTTCCACTGCGTCTTATCGGCTTCGTCGCCTCCGGTGTGGATGAATTTGCCGGGAAAGAGCCCCAGCACCTCGGTCAGTACGTCCTCCATGAAGCCGATGGTCTTCTCGCTGGGATTGAGGATGTTCTCGCTGACCCCCCACCAGGTCATGACGTCGAGCGGTCGGCCGGTGTTGCCCAGCTCGGGATACGCGGCGATCGCGGCCTGGGAGTGCCCGGGCATTTCGATTTCCGGAACCACGTTGATGAACCGGTCCTGGGCATAGGCCACGATCTCCCGGACGTCGTCCTGGGTGTAGTAGCCGCCGTGGCGCACCCCGTCGAAGACCCACTTGGTCGAGTCTTCATCGTAGCGGCCGACCAGCGTTTCCTTGCGCCAGCCGCCGATTTCGGTCAGTTGCGGATATTTCCTGATCTCGATCCGCCAGCCCTGGTCCTCGGTGAGGTGCCAGTGGAAAGAGTTGAGCTTATGGAGCGCCATGAGGTCAAGGTACTTCTTGACGAACTCCTTGGGCATGAAGTGACGGCAAACATCGAGGTGGGCGCCCCGCCACGGGAAACGCGGGTAGTCCTCGATCAAGACGGCCGGGATGGTCCAGGTCGCGTGGTCCAGCCGGGCGTCCCGGAATATGTCGATCGGGAGAAGTTGGCGGACGGTCTGGAAGGCGTAGAAGATGCCCGCCGGCGCGGGGGCGCGAATGCTTACCCGCGCCGGGGTCACCTCGAGGAGGTAGCCCTCCGGGCCGAGCCGCATCAGCGAAGCGTCATGGCGGATGACGATCTGGTTCGCCGCCGGCGCCTCGCCCACGCGAACGGGGAGCGGATAGCCCGTGGCCGGCACGAGCATGCCGGCGAGCTGCCGTCCCAACGCCGCCGAGGCGCGATCGGTGTTGATGGCCGTGCCGGGGGACAAAGTGAAGAAGGTCCGGCGGACCTTCATGGAGACGGGCTCGGGGATAATGGAGATCGGAGAGCCCTGGGCAGGGAGCGGCGTGAACCTGATCACGGCGAGAAGCGCGAGGCCGACCAGTTGAGGGAGCACGCCAATTCCTTCACTGGAAATGAGTGGGTACCTCGGCTTCCTGACCCCTCCCCTAACCCCTCCCCATTCTGGGGAGGGGAACCGGATTGAGGGCCAACACCCCTCCCCGGAACGGGGAGGGGTCGGGGGAGGGGTCATGCCTCCGGCACCGCGATCGGCGGGTTGGTCTTCCAGCGCCCTCGGCTGAAGTCCGGTACCTCCACCGGCCGGCTCCGGTTGGCCACCGATTTCTCGGTCAGCGGGCACATCGAGCTGAGGGCGGCGGCATCGTAGACGTTGAAGTCGGTGGCCGCGCCGGCCCGCAGGCACTCGATCAACCGCCGGTCCTCGAGAAAGTCCATGCCGCCGTGCCCGGTGGTCTCATTCCGGATCTCCTCCGACCGCCACCAGGGATGCTCGAACTCGGCGTAGTAACCGTCCAGCGTCTCCCATTTGTGTTCGGGACTCCGGCCCTCGAGGTAGATCCGGTCGGGATATCCCGAGAAGATGCCTCTGGTCCCCTGCAGCAGATTGATCCGGCTGTAGGGGCGGGGGTCGTCGCAGTTGTGAGCCAGATAGATGGTGCGGCCGTTCACGGTGCGGATGAGGGAGACGTTCACATCACCCAGCTTGAAGAGC
>JBGPJS010000125.1:0-9344 GCA_041485505.1 Gemmatimonadota bacterium
CTACCAGCGTGGTGAAGAGGATGTTGATCGCCGCGGAGATCAGTTTCTCCACGTCGGCGCGTACCTTCTGCAGAATCCCAAGGGTCTGCCCGCTCCGCTGATCCTCGAACACCGAGTAGGGTAGCTCGAGCGAATGGGCCAGGCCATCGGAGTACATTCGCGCTCCGACCTTCTGGGTGATCACGTTGATGAAATAGTCCTGGAAGTTTTTCGCCACGCGCGACACGAAGGCGACCCCCACCGCGAGGGCGAGCAGGACACTGACTCCCCGGAGAAACGCGAGGCCGGTGTAATTGCCGGGGTGCAGCGCGTAGGTGTCGATGACCCGACGGACGATCAGCGGATCGAGCAGCGAGAAGACCTGGTTGACCGCCGCGAGGAAAAGCGCCAGGGTCACGAGGCGCCCGTAGTGGCGGAGGTAGGAGAGCAGGACTTTCATCGGTGGGATTCAGGATTCAGGATTCAAGAGTCGGGATTCAGGAGTCAGGATTCAGGAGTCAGGAGTCAGGAGCCAGGAGTCAGGAGCCAGGATTCAGGAGCCAGGATTCAGGATTCGGGAGTCAGGAAAACCCAGACACTGTTTCTCACCTGAGTCTCCTCTGGCTCCTGAATCCTGACTCCTGAATCCTATTGCCGCTGCAGAGCGGCAATCAATGCCTTCATGAACACCGCCAGATCCGCCGGTGTCCGCGATGAAATGAGATTCCCGTCCACGACCACGGGACTGTCCTCCCAGAGCATTCCCGCGTTGACCAGATCATCCTTGATGGCCCCCACGCTGGTCCCCCGCTTGCCCCGGACGATGCCGGCCGAAATCGGCACCCAGCCAGCATGGCAGATGAACCCGACCGGCTTGCCGGCGTCGAAGATCTCTCGGGTGAGCCGGAGGACCTTCGGGTAGCGGCGCAGAATGTCCGGGGCATAGCCGCCCGGAATGACCAGGCCGTCAAACTGTACCGCCTCGATCTGATCCACACTGGTGTCCACGGTGAGCGGATACCCTCGCTTGCCCTGATAGGTCTTCTCACCCACCCCGGCGACCACGGTCCTTGCCCCTTCTTCCTCGAGCCGGATCTTGGGATACCAGAGTTCGAGGTCTTCGTAGAGCGGGGCGGCGAAAAGGAGGATGGTCTTGCCTTGGAGGGACATGGCGATCGGGGTGTGGGGTGTAGGGTGTGGGGTTTCGTTTATCCCCCTCCCGGATTGAGTATAACTTAAGGCTAGCTGGTGGGCGGCGGACACGATCGATCCCCGACACCCGACACCCTACACCCTATACCCTGCCCATGCGCCCCAGAGACCGCATCCTCGCCAATCTCGAGAACATCTACCGCGACTCCTATGAGCGCGCCAAGGCCGAGAATCACCAGCTGCGGATGGAGGAGCTGGATGCCGCGTACCAGCGCGACCAGCTGATGATGGAGGTCTTCCTCGACGTCCGCGACCTCTTTGTCCAGCTCCCGCTTCCCCAGCCCGGCACCGGCGCTATCGAAAAGCTGGAAGCGCTTCGGCGCTTGACCAAACTTCGGTGAGGATCGGCTGATGATTCGCGTCCACCCCTCCGGCTCTCCCGCCGCTCCGCCGGTCCGCCTTTCCGCCTTCTCCGTCCTTTCGGTCTTCTCCGCGCTCTCATCTTGCGCCCCCGCGCCCGGCGCCACTCTCGTTGCTTTCGGCCGGGTCTGGACCGGTGATTCCACCAGACCATGGGCGCAGGCCGTCGCCGTCGCGGGCGATACCGTGCTGGCGGTGGGGGACAGCGCCACGATCGCTGGTTTGATTCGCGACAGCACCCGAGTCCTCCGGAACGGCCGCGCCATGGTGGTGCCGGGGTTCATGGACGGTCATGTCCACTTCCTGAGCGGCGGCTACCAGCTCTCGGTGGTCGACCTGCGCTATGCGCCTTCCCCGGCCGAATTCGTCCGGCTCCTCCAGGCGTACACTGCCGAGCGGCCGCACGGTGAGTGGATCCTGGGGGGAGACTGGGACCACGAGCGCTGGCCCGGTGCCCCGCTCCCGCGAAAGGAGTGGATCGACTCGATCACCCCCAACAACCCGGTGTTCATCAGCCGTCTCGACGGCCACATGGCGCTGGCCAACAGCCTGGCCTTGAGGGCCGCGGGGATCACCCGGAGCACCAGGGACATTCCGGGTGGCGTCATCGAGCGGGATCCCCGGACCCATGAACCGACCGGCATCCTCAAGGACAACGCGCAGGGACCGGTTGACGCCGTGATTCCGGATCCGACCCCAGCCCAGGACGATGCGGCCCTGGCCCGCGCCCTGGCCTTTGCCAACTCGAAGGGTGTGACGGCAGTGGCCGCGATGAGCGCTCCCTGGTCCGAGTATGCCGCGGTCCAGCGCGCCCGTGCTGCCGGCACCCTAACGGTGCGTATGGCGCTCTTTCCGGCGCTCTCCGACTGGCGGCGGGTGGCCGATACAGTGAAGGCGCACGGTCCCGGCGACGACTGGGTGCGCGTCGCGGGTGTGAAGGCGTTCATGGACGGTTCCCTCGGCTCCACCACAGCGCTCTTCTTCGAGCCCTATGTTGATGATCCCAGTACCTCCGGGCTGCAAAGAAACTCGTTCGACTCGATGCGAGTGCAGATTGGGGCAGCGGACTCCGCGGGATTGCAGGTCGTGGTCCACGCCATCGGGGAGAGGGCCAATGCGGTCCTGCTCGACATTTACGACAGCGTGGCCAAGGCCCATGGTCCCCGAGATCGCCGCTTCCGGATCGAACACGCCCAGCACCTCCGTCCCCAGGATCGCGATCGCTTGGTAGCCCTGGGAGTTATCGCCTCGATGCAGCCCTATCACGCCATCGACGACGGCCGCTGGGCCGAGAAGCGGATCGGTCCCCAGCGGATCAGGAACATGTACGTCTTCCGCTCGTTGCTCGACCAGCACGCCCATCTGCTCTTCGGCTCGGACTGGACCGTGGCGCCGATCGATCCTCTACTCGGCATCTACGCCGCGGTCACCCGAAGGACGCTGGACGGCAAGAACCCCGGAGGGTGGGTGCCAGAAGAGAAGATCACCGTGGAGGAAGCGCTCCGCGCGTACACCGGGGGAAACGCCTACGGGGTCTTCGCGGAAAAAACCCGGGGGATGCTCAGGCCAGGCTACAAGGCCGATCTGGTGCTGCTAGATCAGGACCTGACCGCCATCAAGCCGGAAGAGATCGAGCACGCGCGGGTCCGGGCGACTGTCGCAGGGGGGAAAGTCGTTTACCGGCAGGAATAGAAGGGTCACTCGCCCTAGCGAGGGTTCGGTTTCGGCCGCATACTAGCCGAGCCCCATGCGCCATCTAGGAACGGCTGTTCTGCTCTCTCGGGTCGCGACCGTACTGGCCCTGGCGGCCGCCTTGCCGGACTCTGCCTCTTCTCAGGATCACCCCGATCTCAACGCCCTCAAAGCCCGCGCCCTGGCCGACTCCAACGACGCCACGGTGCAGTACGACCTTGCCATGGCCTATTGGAAGGAGAAGCGTTGGGATCAGGCTGAACACCTTCTGCGTCAGGCCACGGCGATCGCCCAACAGTATGCGGACGCCTGGCTGGCGCTGGCGGTGCTCCCCGAGGCGCGGGGGGAGGACTACTGGAAGGAGATGGAAAAGAGCCGAGGGAAAGCCGCCCTCGACTCGGCGTTCCAGGAAGGATCGAGATACTACTCCCGAGCGTTCCTCATCAATCCACTGGTGGACCTGAAGGTGATCCCGCGGGTCGAGGAGCGAGTCTCCCTCCGGATCAATGGTGTGACGTTCTTCGTCTGGTGGGCATTCCCTTTCACCAAGGCGCTTAACAACCTTCGCGAAGGGAAGCTCGAGGAGGGGCTGGACCGTCTTCAGAAGATCATCGATGACGAGCGGGCCGGGTCCGGGGGGCAGTACGCGCCCGATGCGGCCCGTTGGTACCACGGCATCGCGGCCGCACACCTGCAGCGCTACGACCTGGCGGTGAACGACTTTTGGGCTCTGGTGCAAGGGTCGCTCAAGAAGGAGCGGGACGCGGTGCCCGATCCGTTCCCACTTCACACCAACGAATATCGATACATGCTGGGCACGATGCTGTACTTGGGCGGCCGGATTAACGACGCCGTACCGGTGTTTCGGCATGCCCTGGAGTTTGACGCAGGGCTCTATCCCGCGCATGTGCAGCTGGCACGGATGTATGAATCGGGGAAGCTCTGGGAGCAGGCGGTGGTCGAGCGCCGCCGGGCGGTGGAAGCCGACCCCGACGATCCCGGTCTCTTGGTCGACTTGGCGGGCACCTTGATTCAGGCTGGCCAGCTTGCAGACGCGGAGGAGCCGTTACGCCAGGCGATCGAGAGCGGCCCCCACGACGCCCGCGCCCCCTACCTGCTGGGACTGGTCGCGCTGCAGCTCGGCAAGAGAGATGAAGCGCGAGAGGCGCTGACCCGCTTCCTCGCCATTGCCCCGAGCCGGTTTGCCGCCCAGATTGCCGAAGTGAAGGTCCGGTTGGACAGGCTGCAATGATTTATTCCGCCATCTTTTTCGCCGCCCTGTCGGCCGCGTCCGCCCCGCCGCAGGGCGTCAGCCCGCCCGCGCCATTCGATTCTCTGGTGGCGAAGGCCGCACGGGATTCGAACGACGCCACCGCCCACTACGACTTGGCCCTGGGCTACTGGAAGAAGAAACGCTGGGAGGAGGCCGAACGGGCCCTGCGGACCGCGGTCGCCATTGCGCCCCAGTATCCCGAAGCGTCGCTGGCCCTTTCCGTGCTTCCCGTCGCGCGCGGGGAGAAGTACTGGAAATCGCTGGCCAAGACGGGCGGAAAGGCGGCCGTCGACCAAGCCCTGAGGGAGAGCGAGAACCTCTACCGCCGTGCCTTTCTCCTGAATCCTCTGGTCGACCTGAGGATCCTGGGTCGATTCGAGGGGGCCGGCCGGGGCTTTCAGGTGCCAGGCAGCAGCATCTTCACCCGATATTGGTGGCAGGACGACCTTGACCGGGGGATCACCGAGTTCAGCGAAGGGCATTACGACCGGGCGGAAGCGCTCTTTGGCAGGGTATTCCGAGACCCACGCGCGCTGGGCCCAAGAGTGGAATTTCCGGATGTCCTGCACTGGTTCCACGGGCTGGCCGCGGCGCACCTGGGCCACTGGGACACGGCCATTCGTGATTTCGCCGAGCTGTCCCGCCGTGGTGAGGCCCGCGAGGAAGACGGTACCGTCCTTGCCAATCCCATCCGCATCAACGACTACCGGTTTATTCTCGCCACGGTCCTCTACCTGGCCGGGCGGCTGGATGATGCCTCGGCGTTTTACCGTCTCGCCCTGGAGCACGATCTCGGGCTCTACATGGCTCATGTTCAACTCGCTCGGATTGCGGAGTCGGAGCAGAAGTGGGACCTTGCGATCCAGGAGCGTCAGCGGGCGACTGAAGCCGATCCCGACGACCCTAGCCTCATGATCGAATTGGCGGCGGCCCTGATCAAGATCGGGCGAGCCCAGGACGCGGCCTCCCTGCTGCGGCGGGCGGTGGAGTTGAACCCCCGGGATGCTCGGGGCCCCTACCTGCTCGGCCTCGCTACTTTGCAGCTGGGCCAGCGCGACGAAGCGCGGGCGGCGTTCACTCGCTTCCTCGCCATCGCCCCCAGTCGGTATTCCGACCAGATCTCGGAAGTAAGGGACCAGCTCGCGGCTTTGCAGTAGTTTACTGACCGTCACGGTCATGGGAATCTCGATGACCCTCCGGATCCTTTCTCTCACCGAGCTGCTCGTCCTGCTCGTCGCGGCACCCGCTCCGGCCCAATACGCCAGGCTACTGGTCCCGCTCGATTCCCTGTTTACCCGGTTCCTGGAGCTGGCGCCCAGCCGCTACCAACAACAGATCGCGGGGGCCAGACAGCGCCTCGCGCAGCTCCAGTAGGAGGCCCGCGATGCCGCACCGACGGCCGCCCTCACCGATGCCCTGCCGTTGGCTCGCCCGGGCCGGCATCCTGGGCCTTGCCGGGTTCCTCACGCTGGCCGGTCCGCTCGTCCCAGGGGCCGCCCCACTCGAAGCCCAGGGCGCCGCCTACGAACAGCTCCAGACGTTCTCCGGCCTGCTCAATCAGATCCGCCTCAACTACGTCGACTCCGTGACCTACACCCAGCTGGTCCGGGCCGCGATCGACGGCGTGCTCCGCTCCCTTGATCCCCACAGCTACTTCCTGAGTCACAGCGATGGCGAGCGGCAGATGGCCTATGAGTCCGGACGGCTGGCGGGAACCGGCATCGTCCTGGACGACGTCGACGGCGTGGCCACGGTGCTGGCCGTGCTCCCGGAGAGTCCGGCCGCCAAGGCCGGCGTGCAGCCCGGGGACCGGACGGTTTCGCTCAACGACACCTCGGTCGCGGGGCTCTCGGTGCCGACCCTGCAGTCGCGACTGATCGGAGAGAAGGGATCCAAGGTGAAGCTGGTGTTCGAGCGAGGCTCCCGTCTGGAGCCCGACAGCTTCAAGGTCACGCTCAAGAATGACTTCATCCATCCCCACTCGGTCCAGATCGCCCGCCTGGCCAACCAGACTACCGGGTATCTGCGCCTTGTCGGCTTCCACCAGGATGCCGGCAAAGAGGTGGAGGAAGCGGTGAAGCGACTCAAGTCCTCTGGCGCCAAGCAGATGATCTTCGACCTTCGGGGCAATCCCGGCGGCAGCGTCCCCAGCGCCATCGACATCGCCTCGAGCTTCCTGCCGAAGGGCACCGTGGTCTTCCGCACCCGGGCCCGGCGGAAGCAAAACGTGGAGGTGGTCACCACCGAGAAGGATGGCCATTTCGTCGATCTCCCGATGATCCTCCTGATCGACGAGCGGAGTGCCAGCGCCTCCGAGGCCCTGGCCGGATCGCTGCAGGACCACGATCGCGCGCTGCTGATGGGACGCCGAAGCTTCGGCAAGGCGCTGATTCAGCAGGTGCTCGAGGTCCCTCCCCAGGGCGATATCGTCTGGCTCACCGTTGCCCGGGTGGAGACTCCGAGTGGTCGGGTGGTCCAGCGCCGCTACGAGGGCCTGAATGTGGAGCAGTACTACACGTTCGCCGGTCGCTCCGGGGCGGAACAGGACACCCTCGCCGTCTACCAGACCGACCACGGGCGTCCGGTCCGGGGCGGCGGTGGCATCGTGCCTGATGTCCCCCTCCCCAAGACCCCCGACCTGCCGGTCTGGTGGAGCGTGGCTGCCGACAGCGGCTTCATCGAAGCGGTGGCCGATACCCTGGCTCTGACCCTGGGCAAGGATGCTGCGGCACGGAATGCCTGGATGACGGGCGTAGCCGACTGGCAGACTCGCCTCGTGACCCCCTTCCTGGAGCGGACCCGAAGCCGGCTGAAGGTCACCGCCGATCCGGACAGCGCTCTCCGGGCCCGCATCGGGCGTAACCTCGCTGCCCGGGTCGCCGAGGTGCGCTGGGGGGATGACGGCATGGACGAGTTTCTGGTCCGCAATGACCCGGATCTCCAGGCGGCGCTGGGCTACTTCTCGAAGATGGGAGATCTGCTGAAAGGACCCTGAGGATTGAGGGATTGAGGGATTGTGGGATTGTGGGATTGCAGGACGCCTGGGTCTCACGGTCTCACGGTCCTACGGTCCCCCCGCTCGTGTTGAGCCGCCCCCCTCCGCCCGCTATCTTCCCCACCCATGGCCACCCGCACCCGTTCCCAGTCGAAATCCGCCCCCGCGCTGGGTAAGACCGACCTGCTCGACATCTACCGCCTGATGCTGCTCTCCCGGCGGCTGGATGACAAGGAGATCCAGCTCAAACGCCAGAACCGGATCTTCTTCCAGATTTCCGGAGCCGGGCACGAAGCGGTTCTCGCCGCGGCCGCCAAGGTGTTTCGCCCCGGTTACGACTGGTTCTACACCTATTATCGTGACCGGGCTCTTTGCCTGGGCCTTGGGATGACGGCCACCGAGCAGCTGCTTTCCGCGGTCGGTGCTGCGGACGACCCCAATTCGGGGGGTCGCCAGATGCCGTCGCACTGGGGCGCCAAGGACCTCAATATCGTTAGTGCCTCCAGCCCCACCGGCACCCAGTTCCTCCAGGCGGTGGGGTGCGCGGAGGCGTGGCTCCGGTACAGCCAGATCAAGGGAGTGGCCGGCAGCATCGCGGGCCCCCACGGCGATGAGGTGGTGTTCGTCTCTTCCGGGGACGGTACCACGAGTGAGGGAGAATTCTGGGAGGCCATCAACAGCGCCTGCACGCTCAAGCTGCCGATTGTGTTCCTGATCGAAGACAACAAATACGCCATCTCGGTGCCGGTCGAAATCAACACCCCTGGTGGTTCCATATCGAAGATCCTCGCCTCCTTCCCGGGGCTGTACCTCGAGGAGGTGGACGGGTGCGATCCGATCGCTTCGTATGACGCCCTGAGCCGCGCGGTAGAATACGCCCGGGAACGAAAAGGCCCGGCACTGGTACACGCCCACGTCATCCGGCCCTACAGTCACTCGCTCTCGGACGACGAAGTGCACTACCGGCCGCCCACCGAGCGGGATGAAGACGCCCACAAGGATCCGCTGGTTCGATTCCCGGCCTATCTGCTGGCGGAGGGAATGGCCACCCAGGGTGAGCTCGACGCGATCCGGGCGCAGGTGGAAGAGGAGATCGTGGTGGCCACCGATACGGCCCTCGCGTCGCCCCAGCCGGCGCTGGACACAGTGTACCGATACGTCTATTCCCCCGATATCGACCCCACCTCGGAGCAGTTCGACACCGAAGAGGATCCCCACTTCACCGGCGATCCCACGACCATGGTGGATCTGCTCAACGCCTGCCTCCGGGACGAGATGGCGCGTGACCCCCGCATCCTGCTCTTCGGCGAAGATGTGGCGGACGCGAGCCGGGAGGAGAATCTCGAGCGGGTGAAGGGTAAGGGCGGGGTCTTCAAGGTGACCTGGGGACTGCAGAAGGCCTTCGGTGGCGCCCGGGTATACAACTCGCCGCTGGCCGAGGCCAACATCGTCGGCCGCGCCATCGGGCTGGCCCATCGAGGCTTCAAGCCCGTGGTCGAGATCCAGTTCTTCGACTACATCTGGCCCGCCTACATGCAGCTTCGGAATGAGATGGCGGTCATGCGGTGGCGGTCCAACAACGCCTTCAGCTGCCCGGTGGTGGTGCGAGTGACCTACGGCGGGTATCTCAGGGGCGGCTCGGTCTATCACTCCCAGACCGGCGCGGCGGTCTTCACTGGTGTGCCCGGCTTGCGGGTGATCTGCCCGGCGACCTCACTGGACGCGAACGGTCTCCTGCGCACCGCAATCCGCTGTGACCCGGTGCTCTTTCTCGAACACAAGCACCTCTACCGTCAGACCTACAACAAGGCGCCCAATCCCGGCCCCAATTTC
>JBGPJS010000126.1:0-9338 GCA_041485505.1 Gemmatimonadota bacterium
CGTCCGTCGTGCAAGTACTGCTGAACGAAACGCTCGCCCATGAGCGGCTGGGTCCGGAACTCCTCGGGCGCGGCCGATTCCATGCAGATGTCCGCCATGGCGCTGCCCATGTTGTGAACCAGCAGGTCGCTGTACGCGTCGATTCGACGGAAACGCAGGGCCTGCACCGGGCTATTTCCGGTGGTCAGGGTGGGCAGGTGGCAGCTGGTGCATCGGATCTGATCGAACAGCCGGCGACCGGCCTCGGCCTCCTGGGTAAATGGAAGCGGAGCCAGCGGCGCCAGAAACTGCAGGAACGCATTCGCCGCACCAAGGCTGGCCGCATCCAGCTCCGGCTCAGGGGTCGAATCGATGCCCGCCGGGAGCGGTTGGCCAGCGATCGTGTTCTCAGTCATGTTCGCGGGATCGGTGACCCCCATTTCATTAATAAAGGCGCCCGCGCCGAATTCGCTGAGTTGAGCGACGTTGGCCTTCCGCCCGAAGCGGCCGACCCGACCGTTGCCCAGGATGTTGGCATGCCCGTGCACCCCGTCTTCTCGAGGGATCGCCGCGAGCTGTTTAATGGTCCGGTCGGGAATCGCGTCCAACAGGCCGAGGCCGAAGACCGGCGGACTGACCCGCCCTCCGGTTCCGGTGGCGCCGGGAAGATCCGGCTCCTTCGTGATGTTGAGCAGCGCCTGCAGGGCCGGGGTCGCATTCTGCTGCACCACCGCACCGCCAAAGGCGATCAAGGGGTCGCAGGCGGCTGGAGGGTGATAGGCAGTCGCCTGGATCTCGATCTCATCGCCGCCGCCACCGACAGCCGGGTTCTCGTGGCACTCCTGGCAGGAGGTCGAATTGAACAGGGGACCCAGTCCGGTGGTGGGAGTGAATTCCCTGACGAACACTCCAAGCCCCTGGTTGAAGCTCTGCAACTCGCTGGAACTCAGGCCGGGGAGGGGCTCACCCGGCTTGCTGGCGACCGGCCTGGTCAGATCGAGATTGGGGGCCGTCGACCCATCATCGGGTGGAGCGCATGCCAGGGTCACCGACCCTGCGATCAAGGGGAGGAGGACGAGGAAGGCTCGACGCATGATGACCTCCTGGCGGTGGGACGCCGATGAGAATAGGAAACTTCGATTCGCCGAGAATGGCATCGCCGGCTGAGGGCCGTGAGGTGAGCGCCGAACGCGCACTCAACTCCCCCCTCCCGAGTTGGAATCCTCCCGTAGAGGGTGTAGGTGCTCGTCGATGGACCGGAGGTACGGTGAAATACGTACTCCACCGCGGGTTTAGCGGTCCTGCGATGCACCGATGTTCAGTCACGAATACTGCCGAGGAGGGTGGCAGTGCCCCGTCGAAGAACTTCGCGGCAATGATAGGGTGCGGCTCAAACAGGCGCGGGGATCTGGATCACACTTTCTGCCATGACCTGCCGCGGGGTAAGGAATCAGGGCCCTACTCGTGCCTGATCGCCTCGATGGGTGACAACCGCGCCGCCCGGAGCGCGGGATACATTCCAAAGGCGAGACCCACCACCAGCGCCGCCACCGCCGAGACCGCGAGTGTGCCCCAGCTGAACGCCGCGTAGATCTGAGCCGAGGTGTGCTGCCGGATGAGGGCCGTGATTGTGAATGCCGCGGCCAGGCCGAGCCCCGTTCCCAGCGCGCTCCCCACACCGGAGATAGCCACCGACTCGGCCAGGAACTGGGCCAGTATATCGCTCCGGCGGGCCCCGACCGCCTTCCGGATGCCGATCTCACGGGTCCGTTCGATCACGGAGGAGAGCAGCACGTTCATGATCCCGATGCCTCCCACCAGCAGCGAGATCCCCGTAATCGCGCCCATAATCCCCTTGAACACCAGGATTCCCTGGGCAGCCTGGGCCACCCGCGTCTGATTGCTCGTCACCCGCGCGACCTTCTCCCACTCCCCGAATCGCTCTCTGAGCCATGCCTCCGCGGCGGTCTGCACCGCGGGCACCGCTTCCACCGTTCGCGCCTGCAGAATCAGGTTGGGAGCCCTGGGCCTGGGCGTCGGGCCGAGTGCATCCCCGGCAGCCTCGAGCGGCACGTAGGCTGCCCCGCCCTTCTCCAGGGCCACCGCCTGTAACACGCCGATGACCGTGCGCTCTCGTCCGCGAAGCCGCACGACCTTCCCCACCGCCTGTTCCGCCGACCCACCCAGGAGCCTCTCCGCCAGCCCATGGCTCAGCACGACGATCGGCGCGTTCACCGCCGCTTCCGTGGCGGTGAAGTAGCGTCCGGCGGATAAATTGAGGCCAACGAGCGCTGCCGCCGTCGGCAGTGTGGCCGCGACCGTAATCTCTTCGGTGGCGCCGCCACTTCCGGCGATCGGGGACTGCCCCGTCAGATCGATCGTCGCACCGCGCACTGCCGGGATCCGCGCCACCAGCGACTCGGCGTCCGCCCGCGAAAAGATGGGGTAACTGTCGATGGGAAAAAGCTGCTGGTCGACGTACGTCGTCGTCCGCGACTGGATCACCACCGATTGCAAGTCGGTAGTGCGCTCGATCTGCTGGCGGCCAAAGCGCTCCAGCCCGTCGCCCAGCGCGAGTACCGCGACCAGCGACGCGACACCGATAATGATGCCAAGGGTGGAAAGGACGGTACGGAGCGGGTTGGCCCGAAGGGTCTCGATACCGATGGCGACCGAGGCGAAGCTGCGGATGCTCATGGCGCGGGGCGCCGGCGGGAGCAGGATGAACGCTTCAATTAGACGCGCTCACGTAGTAGCCGCAGATGAACGCAGATCTGCGCAGATCGTTCGGCAGTCAATATCGGTTGCATCCCTGTTCTTCTGTGTGTCTTCTGCGGCCTAATCACCCTGCCTCTCGCAGCAGCACGGGCAGATCCAGTGCATCGGTCCGCATTGCCAGCGTTCCATCCGCCTTCCGAGGCCACCGGTCCTTCGGCTTGTCCCAGTACAGCTCGAGTCCGTTGGCATCCGGGTCCGAGAGATACACCGCCTCACTCACCCCATGATCCGCCGCGCCTTGAAGACGCACTCCCGCGTCGAGGAGCCGCTGCACCGCTACCGCCAAGTCGCGTCGGGCCGGATAGCGGATCGCAACATGGTAGAGGCCGGTTGAGCCGCGGGGCGGCGGGGACCCGCCCTCACTCTCCCAGGTATTGAGCCCGATGTGATGATGATATCCACCCGCGGAGACAAATGCCGCCTCGGCGCCGTAGCGGGTGATGAGCTCGAAGCCGAGGAGGCCGCAATAGAAGTCGAGGGCGCGCTGGAGATTGGCCACCTTGAGGTGGACGTGGCCGATGTCGGCGCCGGGAGGAAGGGTGTATTGGGATGGGGATTGGGTCATGGGTTGGGCGGGAGGAGGATCCTGCGGCCTTCGGCGAGCGCCTCGGTGCTGCGCCCCTACGATTTCTTGGGGGCGGCGATGTTCGGCACGGTGATCTCGCCGGTATTTCCCTCGATCCCTTCGATACGCACGATGATGGCCGTAATATTGTCGAGGCCACCCCGCCGGTTGGCCTCGGTAATCATCTTGTCCACCCAGGCCTGGGGTCCACCGTCAGACTTGAGGATCTGCACCAGCTGCTGGTCCTCCAGCATGCCGGTAAGGCCGTCCGACGCGAGCAGGAGGATATCCCCTGGCCGCAGGCCACCGAAATAGAGATCCGGCACCACCTCGGCGTTGGCGCCGATGCACCGGGTGATCACGTTGCTGTAGGGGTGCACGCGCGCCTGCTCCTGGGTGAGCAGTCCGAGGTCCACCTGTTCCTGAACGTAGCTGTGGTCCTTGGTGACCTGGAGAAACTGTCCGTTGCGCAGCAGATAGGCCCGGCTGTCGCCGACCTGCCCGATGAGGTAGCGCCGGGGGAGCAGAATCATCGCGGTGGTCGTGGTGCCCATGCCCCGCTTGTCGTGCTCGGTGAGGGTCCGCTCGAAGATGGCGTTGTTGGCCTGAATGATGGCCTGGCACATCCGCTCGCCCGCCTGCTCGTCGGTCAGGCCCCGGAGTGAGCCCAGCTCCCGCGAGATGAGCCGCACCGCCATTTCGCTCGCTACCTCGCCCGCCGCGTGCCCTCCCATCCCATCCGCGACAATGAAGACCCCGCGGTCGGAAAGCATCAGGTAGTTGTCCTCGTTGCCCGAGCGGACAATTCCGGTGTCGGTGCGCGCCGCGCAAGTGAAATGCACGAGGGTCCGCTATCTGAAGATGAGAACGAGGGCGATGGCGACGATGATCACGAGGATCGACACCGGGATCAGCCACTTGGCGGCTGACTTGGGCGGGGGCGACGCGATGATGACGCCGGGTTTTCGGCTGGCCGGCTTCGGTGACGGCTCCGGCGCGACTGCGGGACGGGACGCGGCCGGCGGCGGCGGCCTTGGGGCCGGAGGCGGGGACGGCGGCGGTGGCGGAGGGCTCGGGAACGCCGCCTGGAGCACCTTGGTGCCGCCCGCCTTCGACACCTCGGCATCGTCGTCGGTCGGCTCGAACATGAGGGAGATTTCGCCGAAGCGGATTGCGGCGCCGGGACTGATGGCGGTTTCCCCCGCGATGCGTTCGCCATCCACAAAAGTGCCGTTGGTGCTGCCGAGGTCGGTCAGCATCCAGACCTCCTCCCGGCGCTGCAGCTTGGCGTGCTGAGTGCTGACGCTTTCATCCGGGATCACCAGGTCGTTGTAGTCCGCGCGACCGATGTTCACGACCGGTACCCGGACCTGAAAGCGGGTTCCTTTCAGGGACCCGGTCCTCACCAGCATGGAAGCGAGTGGCGGCGAGGTGGCGGCCGACGGCCGGGGGGCGGGCGGAGCGGCGACCGAGGGCCGTACCGGTGCGGCCGGTGGCGCCGCTGGTGCCGGTGGCGGGATCGGCGGCAGCGCCGAGCCATACAAGGTGTCGTGGAGACGTGGCTGGGCGCCGGACGCCGGCGTCGGTGTCGACTCCCGGTTGGGCGCGGACGCCACAACTTGGGGACTCACCGGCATCGGAACCGGGCCGGCACTCGGCTCGATCGACATCAACTCCAAAGGGCGGGAGGTCTCCGGGGCAGGAGGAGACGGCACCGCGGCGGGGGCGGCGGCGGCCGCATCGGCGTAGAACCTGAAATCATGGTCGCCGACCCGAATGACATCGGCGCGGGACAGGAGCCGCTGGGCGTTGACCGGCTCGCCATTGACGAAGGTGCCGTTGGTGCTGCTGTCCACCACGACGTAACCCTGCGGCGTCGCCATGATTTCGGCGTGACGGCGGGACACATCTTTGTTGGGGACCACAATGTCACAGCCCGCCTCGCGGCCAAACACCACGGGGTGGGCACCGATGGTGTACTCCCGGCCGTCCGTGAGGCAGACCAGTCGCCCACCGGTCGACGCCGTGGGCGGCTTTGCCGCGCCTCCCGGTCTGCCACCCATGGCCATCTTCGCGACGTCGGCCGCGTTGACGAACTGAGTGCTGCCGCTCCGCCGAGGATCGGTGCAGAGAATTTCCAGGGGGCCGACCTGGAGTTTGTCACCATGGAGAATCGGGGCGGGTTCGGCTCCGAGGCGAACGCTATTCAGGAAGAGCTCGGCCTCGGGGGTCGCCTGCCGGACCGCCGTGGAGCCCTCGGCGTCGACGGTGAATCTGGCATGACGGGGTAAGACCCCGACCAGCTCAAGGTGAATTGCACAGGAGGGGTCGGAGCCAAGCACCGCCTCGCCGGTGGGAATCGGGTATCGTTGCCCACCGATTTCGAGTTCCATCATGGACCGAATCCTGTCGGAAAGCCGGGGTTCGACAAACGTATCCGGGGGTCGCTAAGCGCGCAAGCGAACGAATGTTACGCTCTTGCCAATGACTGCTTGGCAGTTCGGATTTTCGCAAGAGGGAACCGCGGTGTCGGAGACCCCGGAACGCCAGGTCAACACCGGGTCAGCGGGCAACTCTTGTGCCCCGCCCCCAACGGACGACGGGGATTCTCCCCGGGCACCCCAACAACCGGAAGGCGCCTCCTCCATCGATCATTCATTGTTCTATTGTCCCCCAGACGATCATGGTCCGCTATCTCCAAGGGAACTCTCCGCTGCGAGGAGCCATCCGTGTCATGCGTGGGTTCCGTGCGTTTCCGCGACAAGCAGTTGGGGCACCCCCAACAACTTGAACGCGGATGAACCCGGAACCCGCGGATGACGCGGACCACTCCTTATAACGAGGGCCCCCTTCCGCCAATCAGTCTTGATGGTTGTCCCCGAGACAGCGATGGTGCCGTTGACGACTCCTTTCGCGGCGAGACGCGATCCGCGTGCTCCGGGTTCATCCGCGGCAAGCAGCTAGAGCTGGGCGGGGTTGACCAGCCCGCCTACGCGCTCTGGGCCTCGGACCCGCCGCTGATCTGCAGCTGGTAGAGCCGCTGGTACAATCCCCGGCGGGCGAGCAACTCACGGTGCGGACCCCGTTCCCGGATCTCTCCGTGATGCATGACCAGGATCTCGTCCGCATGCAGGATGGTGCTGAGTCGATGTGCCACCACCAGGCTGGTCCGTCCGGTCATCAGCTCCGCGATCGCCGTCTGGATCAGGGCCTCGGATTCGGTGTCCACCGAACTGGTGGCCTCGTCGAGCACCAGGATCCTCGGGTCGAGTGCCAGCGCCCGCGCGAAGCTGAGCAATTGACGCTCCCCCACGCTGAGGGAGCGGCCCCGTTCACCCAGCACATGCTGATAGCCCGCCGGCAGCCGCTCGATGAACCGGCTGGCTCCGACCCGCGCGGCGGCGACCCGCGCGGCCTCGGGGGTGATGGGGGCGCCTAGGGTCAGGTTGTGCTGAACATCGCCGCTAAAAAGGAAAAGATCCTGTTGCACGAACCCGATCAGTCCCCGCAGCTCCTCGGAGGAGAGTTCGCGAATGTCGACTCCGTCGATGGTGATCCGGCCCCGCTGGGGATCGTAGAACCGCAGCAGGAGGCTGATGATCGTGGTCTTCCCTGCCCCGGTGTGGCCGACAATGGCGAGGGTCTGCCCGGGGCGGGCGGTGAAGCTGACGTCCTTCAGTACCCAGTCGGGCAGGCGGGCGGGCCGGCCGGCGGGCCGAGACGCGACAGGCTCGGTCGAATCCGCGCCCTCCATGCTTTCGAGATCAGTTTGCTGCCCGTCTGCCCGCCCGCCCGCCCGCCCGCCGTACGAGAACCACACCCCCTCAAACACCACCTCCCCCCGCACCGGCCGCGGCAATTGGCGCACCGACACCGGCTCGACCACCGTCACCGGGGTATCGAGCAGGCGGAACACCCGCTCCGAGGAGGCCATGGCGCTCTGCAGCAGGTTGTACTTCTCCGAGAGGTCCTGCAGCGGCTGGAAGAAGCGGCGGGTAAGCTGAATGAACGCCGCCAGGACACCAACCGTCATGGTGTGATCCAGCGCGCGCAGGCCGCCGTAGAACAGCAGCGATGCCAGCGCCACCGAGGTGAGGACCTCGATCACCGGGAAGAAGACTGCATAGACGGTGATCGAACGTAGATGCGCCTCGAGGTGTTCCGCGTTGATTCGGTCGAACCGCCCCGCGACGTCCCGCTCCCGGCCGAAGAGCTGAACCACCCGCATCCCGGACAGATGCTCCTGGAGGAAACTGTTCAGCCGGGCTAGCCGAGTCCGGATGTCACGAAAGGCGTCGCGGACCCGGCGGCGGAAGATCGAGGCGGTGAGCAGCACCAGCGGCATCACCCCGAAGGCCACCAGCGCCAGACGCCAGTCCTTGGCGAGCATCATCACCATGATCGCCAGCAGGGTGAACAGATCGCCGAACACCGTGACCACCCCCGAGGAGAAGAGCTCGTTGAGCGTCTCCACGTCCGAGGTGACCCGGGTCATCAGTCGACCCACCGGGTTGCGGTCGAAGTAGGGAATGCTGAGCCGCTGTAGGTGGCCGAAGAGCTGAAGGCGGAGGTCCGACATGACTCTCTGGCCGATCCACGCCGTCAGGAGAGCCTGGCCGTAGTCACCGACAAATTCGAGGACCAGGGCCGCGAGGAAGAGCGCCGCCAGGGTCGCCAGCATCCCGGCGTCATGATGCGGAATGGCGACGTCGAGCGCGCGCTGGGTGAGCTGGGGCCCCACCAGCGCCAGGCCCGACAGCCCGAGGAGCAGCACGACGGCAAGCAGCGCCAGCCAACCATAAGGCCGGAGATAGCGCACCAGCCGGCGGACCAGGGCGGCGTCGTAAGCTTTGCCGAGGGGCTCTTCCTGCTCATCCAAGTTCATAGGCCGATCACTTCTTACCTGTTACCGGTCAAGCGGCAGCCGCTGTTTCCACGCTCTCCGTATCGATGCCCTTCAGCCCCTGCCGCACCCACCGTGAGAATACCAAAAACCCGAACGCCAGGGTGAAATAGCTCAGGATGCAGCGCCAGATCAGGGTGTACAGCGGGGTCAATTCCGGCGGCATGTAAACCGACGACATGACCGCGGCGGAGAGCAGTTCCGCGATCCCCGAGGCGCCCGGCGTGGGAGCGAAGTAGAGCAGGAAGGTGATCAGCGTCTGCAGCAGCAGCACATCGACGAAGTTGGCATGGATCCCGACCGCGCGGAGGGCGACATACCCCGCCAGCAACTTGTTGGCGTGCGACGGGGCCGAAAGCAGGATGGCCCAGCAGAGGGCCAGCCACCCTCGGGGACTGTTGAAAGCGACCACGCTATGATGCGCGTGATCGATCCCGCTCTGGAGCGATTCCAGTCGGGCGGCGACCCGCCGGCTCCGACGACTGATCCGCTCCGCCAGCCGGTGGATCAGGTCGCGCACCAGCCGGGGGAATACGATGATCACCACCATCAGGACGCCCAGGCCCGCGAAGATGCCGAGGCTGCCCAGAAAGAGATCATACAGCGTGAGGCCCAGGACGTCCCCGTGGGCGCCCAGCGACTTGCCCGCGCCCGCCAGGATCGCCGCCGGGCCCGCGATAGCGAAGAAGGCCACCGTCGCGATGAACGTCATCAGCGTCGAGGTGACCGCCACCGGAAGCGGGATGCCGTAGCGCCGCATGGTGTACATCATCATCGGTCCCGCCCCGGACTGCACCGGCGTGAGGTAGGCGGCCCAGGCGCTCATCCCTCCCGCCAGCATCATCCCGCCGATCGGCGGCCGGGGATGGACGTGGCGCGCCACACCCACAATCGCAGTCCACCCCCGACCCAGTCCATCGAGGCCAGCCCGACGCCGACCACGATCCAGATCCAGTGAATCCGCCCGATGGCGGAGAGAAAGGCAGGGAAATTGTCGCCGTAGACCAGGACCGTGGCGAAGCCGAGGAGGGAGATGGCGACAAATACCACAAACCCGCGGACCAGCAGCCTGGGGGAGAGGATGGTCGCCATGTGGGAGGTAAGGTACAGGGC
>JBGPJS010000127.1:0-9284 GCA_041485505.1 Gemmatimonadota bacterium
GCCTGGTGGGGGTGGTGGGGGAGGTGCTCGCGCCCCACCCCCCTATCCGGCTGCGTATCATCGGGCTCATGGGTTTGGTTTTTCCGGTGGAGATGGGGGGGCTGGGGGGTGTTGGGGCAGTGGGGCAGGAGGTTGCGGGGTAGTAGCCCTTCGTCGACGGGCCCCACTGCGTCTGCAATCGCGAAAACGCGAAAACGCGAAAGGGTGAAAACGCGAAGCACCCCACCCCACAGGTCGGCCGTACCCATACTCTTGAGATCGTTGGGTAGGAGAGGAGCGTTGTGCTGTGCATGGAGGCTTTCGCGCTTTCGTCCTTTCGCGTTTTGGTGATGGCGGTTGCGGGGGCGCGGCACCGGGTCACAATCTGACACCGTATCGTGAATACTGATCTTTCCTTTGGTGTCCGCGAGTGGCTGCTGGTGGTAACCGCGCTAGTGCTCACCGCGGGGCTCACCCTGTGGGTTACCCGGAAAACCCACGCGGTCCTGCGGGCGCGGCTCCGGCGCTCGGCCCGGCGGGCGCTCCGGCAGTTCGAGGTGCGCCTCGAGCGGTACAAGCTGGTGGAGCGCGATGTCATCCGGGAGAAGCTGCTGCAGGACCCCGAAGTGCTCGCGGCCATGGAGCGGCACGGTCAAGAGCGTGGTGTGGCCGAGGCCGAGGTCCGGCGACTGGTCAATCACTACATCGATGAGATCGTCCCCTTCTTCAACGTCCTCTCCTATTACAAGATCGGCTACAACCTGAGCCGACTGCTCATCAATCTCCTCTACAAGGCCAGCATCGAATACCGCGACCACGAGGCGCTCGACCGGATTCCCCGGAGGGATGTCGTCGTCTACGTGATGAACCACCGCAGCAACGCGGACTATGTGGTCACGGCCTACGTCCTGGCCCGGGTAGTAAGCATCAGCTATGCAGTGGGGGAGTGGGCCCGGACGTGGCCGCTGGAGTATGTCTTCAAGAGCTTCGGCAGCTACTTCATCCGGCGCCGCTACCGGGAACCGCTCTACCACTCGGTGCTGGAACGTTACGTCCAGCTCATCACTCGTAACGGGGTAACGCAGGGCATCTTCCCCGAGGGCGGACTCACTCGGGATGGCGCGCTCCGCCCCGTTAAGATCGGCCTGCTCGACTACATGATCCGGCTGCTGAACGATCCGACCTTCGAGCGGGATATCTGGCTGGTGCCGGTAGGGCTCAACTATGACCGGGTACTGGAGGACCGGTCACTGATCCGGGAGCGTATCGTCGGGGGTAAGCGGCTTTCCCGCTGGGCCCAGCTCACCGGCGTCGTGAGCTACCTGTTCCGGAACACCCTGCGCTTCCTGACCGGGCGCCTCCAGCGATATGGAAGGGTGGCCGTCAATTTCGGAACCCCGGTCTCGGTGCGGGGCTGGCTGGCGACCCAGCCGGCCGGCATCCTGGCGCTCCCCAAGGAAGAGCGGCTGCCCCATGTCCAGCAACTGGCTGACTTGGCCATGGAACGGATCGCCGCCGTGATTCCAGTGACGCCGGTCCCCCTCGCCTCGGCGACGCTGCTTTCGTTCGGGACCAGCGTGGTGTCCCGCGCCCGGCTGCTGGAGCGGATGGACGATATCCGGGACCGGCTGGCGGAGTTCAACGCCAAGATCGTTCGGAAGGAGTTGCCGATCACGGAGGTGTGGGAACGGGCCTGGCTGATGTTCGACATGCGCCGCCTCGTGGTCGCTCAGGGCAGCGACTATGTGATTCTACCGGCGCAACGCCCCCTGCTCGAGTATTACGCCAATTCCATCCGGCACCTGCTCCCGGTGGACGTCACCGTGACCTTTACGCCGGCGGCGGAGCACGATCCCACCCTGCCCCGGCTGGCGACCCGGGAGGAGATCGACATCAGGACGCGGGAGCACGCGGTGGTGAAAAAAGGCGGAGAAGGCGGAAAGGGGCGGATGAATTGAGAATGTTTCCACTTCTGAAGTACCTCGCGATCGTGGTCCTCGCAGCCGCTCCCACGAGCGCTGTCGCGCAAGTCACCGCCGTTCGCTTCGGCCGGCTGATCGACGGCCGCGGCGGCGTGCGGCAAGATGCGGTGGTGCTGGTCGAGGGTGAGCGGGTTACCCGAGTGAGCTCGGGCGACGGGGCGGTCCCACCGGACGCGACGGTCATCGACCTGCGGCGCTACACCGGCATTCCGGGACTCATCGACGCGCACACCCACATGACGTTCTGGTGGGACTCGACGCTCGGGACCCGCCCGTGGGCCCAGCTCGGATCACTCGGCCCGGCGGTGACCGTCTTCCTCGCTCAGGAGAATGCCCGCCGGACTCTCGAGACCGGCGTCACCACTGTCCGGGACCTCGGTTCCTGGGAATTCACCGATATCGCCATGCGGGACCTGATCAACCGCGGGGCGATGGTCGGGCCCCGCATGTTCGTGGCCGGGTATGGGCTGCACATCAGCAGCTCGCCGTACTGGCCCGGACACTTCCTGTCGGACCTCGGCCAGGCAGACGGCATCGCCGAGGTTGAGCGGGTGGCACGCCAGCAGATTGCGGCGGGCGCGGACTGGATCAAGGTCTACGGCTCGACCGGGAGCGATCAGGACGTCACCGGTTTCCAGACCTATTCCTTCGAGGAGATGAGGGCGGCGGTAGAGGTGGCCCACCACGCGGGCAAGCGCACCGCCATTCACTCCTACGGGCCGGACGGCGCGCGGGATGCGGTGCGGGCCGGCGCCGAGTCGATCGAGCACGCCACCGACATGGACGACGCCACGATCGCCGAGATGGCCCGGCACGGGACGTTCTACGCGCCGACCGTCGACCACAACCGTTACTACATCGATCACAAGGACGAGTACGGCTACAACCAGGCGGTCGTCGATCGCCTCAACGACTATATCCGCCGGAACCTTGAGACCCTGCGCCGGGCCGTTCGGGCCGGGGTAAAGATCGTGATGGCGTCCGATGCCGTATTCACCGGGTTCGGGGAGAACACCCGGGAACTGGAGTGGTTCGTGAAGGCGGGAATGACGCCAGCCCAGGCGCTCGCGACCGCGACGAGCAACGGGGCGGCATTGCTCGGGAAGGAAAAGGAACTTGGCGCCATCGCGCCGGGATACTATGCGGACATCGTCGCGGTGGAGGGCGATCCGCTTGCCGACATCGGCACGGTGGTGACCGGGGTGCGCTGGGTCATGAAGGGTGGGCGCGTGGTGGTCGACAAGTCCGATGGTGTCGGGGCCGCGGCTCCGTGACGGCACCGACCCGGATGGGCTGATGGATTGTCGCGCCGTTGGCGCTCGGCGGGGTGGCTCAGAATCACTGACGGGGACGGCCGGTGCCTAGAGCCCAAACCGGAGGTCGCTCACGGCAGCGACCAATCCTTCCGATGCCGATCGTATTCCCCACGCGGCAACTGTACCAGTAGCGGCTTCCGGGCGCGATCGAGCCACGCAAGAAGCTCCTTGATCTGGGGCTCCTCGCCGGCGGTGCAGCCGACGGTATAGCTCGAGGGGCCGCTCCAGAGGTGGATGAAAATGCACGATCCCGATCCCGACCTCGGCGGATTGGCATTGTGATCGACGATCACCCCCCAACGGTACAGGGCGTCCTTCCGCCGCATGATCTCAGAGCTGTTCCAATCGGGTGCACCGTCGCCGCTCTTGGGGAGGCTGCTGCGATAGAGTATCCGGTTGTAGAATTTCGACGCGGGATCGTCCACGCACTCGTAGTCGCGGGTGGCCTGGAAGTAAGGCAGATGGATCCACTGGGCCGAATCGGGCGGCGCGTAGCCAAAGACCCCACTGAGGGCAAAGACGCCCGCGGGAGCGCGGGAATCCCCTTCACGCTTCACCGGTCCTGGTCCGGTCTGCTCCGGATGCAGCCCGACTCCCCAGCCTAGTCCGTTCTTGCCGACGACAACAGGAATGGTGCCTCCGACCGGAACCCAGGAGCCGTTGGCGCCGCCCGCCTCGTAGCGCTGCAGGGTGGCTCGCACGCTGTCCCAGTCGGGCGAAATCACCACGACGAGTTGTCCGGCGCCCGCTGTCGGCATGGAAACGGGGGTTGGCGCGGTGCTCACGCCGGCCGAGCAGGCGGCGGAGGCGAGCAAGAGGAGGGCCGGGAACAGTCGGGATTGGATCATGATGGGAGGAAGTCTAATGCCCCGGTGAGGGAGATGGGTTGACGGGCCGGAGATAGGTGTATATACTCCTAACCATGACCTCCGAACTCTCCCGGGCCGAAAGGCTGCGCTGCGCCGAGGTAGGGGCTGCCTGCGTGAGTCTCAATTCACGCAAGGCCGCCCGGGCCCTGACCCTGCTCTATGATGAGGCATTGCGCCCGGCTGGAATCCGTTCCACTCAGTTTTCCCTCCTCACGGCCGTGGGCGGGCTGGGCCCGGTCAACGTCAACGCGCTGGCCGATCAGGTGGTGGTCGATCGGACGACCCTGACTCGGAATCTTGCGCTGCTGGTCCGGGCGCGGTTGGTCGCTGTCGAGGCGGGTAAGGACCGGCGCACCCGGCTCGCCACGCTCACCGTCAAGGGGCGGGCAGCGCTGGAGCGGGCCCTGCCGCTCTGGGAGGAGGTGCAGGGGCGGATCGAGAAGTCAGTTGGCGCGCCCAGGCTGGAGCGCCTGCGCACCGATTTGGGTGCCTTGGTGCGCGCGGCCCAGGGGGGTTGAGGCCGGCGAGGATATGACATGCCGCGGGACGGATCGCACGCGGCGTTTTTCTCGAGCTATTAAGTGTAGCTACACGTATATCCGGTGAGGACTCATGTCAGCCTTGGAACAACACCCCACGGTTCTCCGCCATCGCCGGAAGGCCACGGCGCCCGAACCCGCTAACCCACCAGAACTCGAGGCCGGTTGGCTGCGGGCCTTCTGTCTCGAAGCCGGCGCCGACGACGTCGGGTTCGTCTCGCTCGACCGTGCTGAGATCGCGGACCAGCGCGACGACATCCTGGCTGCGTTCCCGGCGACTCGTACCCTGATCAGCCTGGTGTACCGGATGAACCGGGAGCCGATCAGGAGCCCGGCGCGGTCGGTCGCCAACCTTGAGTTCCACCGCTCCGGTGAAGAGGTGGATGAGGTAGCCCGAAGAATCGTGAGGGAGCTGGAGGGTCGCGGGATCCGGGCGCTCAACCCGGCCATGGCGTTCCCCATGGAAGCGCAGCGTTTCCCGGACCGGAAGATGTGGGTTGTGGGCCACAAGCCGGTTGCGGTGGCCGCCGGATTGGGCCGGATGGGAATCCACCGTAGCGTGATCCACCCCAGGTTCGGAAGCTTCATCCTCCTGGGCACGGTACTGGTGGATGCGCAGGTTAGTGAGGAGAACCAGCCCATCGAGTACAACCCCTGCCTGGAGTGCAAGCTGTGCGTCGCGGCTTGCCCGACCGGGGCCATCAGCCCTGAGGGGGAATTCAACTTTTCCGCCTGCTACACCCACAACTACCGCGAGTTCATGGGCGGATTCACCGACTGGGTCGAGTCGCTGGTGGAGAGCAAGAGTGCCGAGCATTACCGGAAACGGGTCGAGCCGGGCGAAACCGTTTCCATGTGGCAGAGCCTGAGCTACGGGCCCAACTACAAGGCCGCCTACTGCGTGGCCGTTTGTCCCGCGGGCGAGGACGTGATCGGGCCCTTCCTCGATGACCGGAAGGAGTATGTGGCGGAGGTGGTGCGTCCGCTCCAGGAGAAGCTCGAGACGGTCTACGTGGTGCCGGGCTCCGACGCGGAGACCCACGTGCAACGCCGATTCCCCCACAAGCGGGTAAAGCGGGTCGGCAACGGGCTTCAGCCTACGACGATTGGTGGCTTCCTGGCGGGTCTCCCGCGGGTGTTCCAGCCGGGGGCCTCCAAGGGGCTCAACGCGACCTATCACTTCACTTTCGAGGGGAGCGAGCGGCTGTCCGCGACCATCGTGATCCGGAACCAGAGGGTGGAGGTGATCGATGGACTCATTGGTTCGGCGGACTTGGCCGTCACCGCGGACGGTGGGACGTGGCTGGCCTTCTTGCGGAAGGAAAAGGGGATTCTGGGCGCACTGCTCCGGCGCAAGATCCGCCTGCGGGGCTCGCCCCGACTGCTGCTGGCTTTCGGCCGGTGCTTTCCTTCCTGACCCCTGCGGCCGTCGGCGACTACCCCTTCATTACCGCGAGCAGGTCCTGGGTGAAGGTCCCCGGATCGAACGGCAGTGAAATGATGTGATCGGCACCCGCCTCCCGGGCGGGCGCCCCGTCGCCGGCCACCAACGCCACCAGGGTGTAGGTCTTGAGTTCTCCCGGTCGGAAGCCGCCCAGCGGATCCGCTCCGGGACCGCCCGGCGAACCGGCCAGGACGACGAGAGCCATTCCGAAGCGGGCGGCGGAGATCTCGAGCTCCTGCCGATTCTTGGCGCGGGTGACCGTGAACCCGGCGTGTTTGAGCAGCAGGCTCAAGACTCGTGCGGTGTCCTCGTCCTGCATGTAAAGCACCGCGTCTCCGCGAAGGACCGGCTGTGGCATGGTGCGGCGCGACAGGTCGATCATCGAGACGCCTTCGAGGTACTGGGCAGTGCGGTCGTGCCGGAGGTTGCCCACCCGCAGCAGGATGTCTCTGATCTGCAGGAGGGCGGTCTTGATCGCCTGCAGCGACTCGCGCTGGGGCTCGCTGAGCGTCTCCCCCGCGGCAAGGAGAAGCTCGGTCTCCGCCGACGCGGCCATCAGCGGATTGTTGATGGTGTGATGCAACGTCACGTTCAACTGACCGATGGCCGCCAGCCGTTCGGCATGTACCAGGTCCCGCTCCGCGGCGGCCAGTGCCTCACGGAGGGCCCGGTTCCGGCGCAGCCGCTCCAGCACCTGCGGAAGCAGGGCCGGGAGAGAGGGATCCTTGATGAGGTAGTCTTCGGCGCCGAGCCGGAGCGCTTGGGCGGCCACCGACTCGTTGCCGTGAGCCGTGATGAGCACTATCGAAGGCCGGCTCTCGCAGCTCTGCAGCGCCGGAAGAAAATCGAGCCCGGTGCCGTCGGGGAGCTGGTGGTCGAGGATCACGATGTCGGCCTGTTCAGCCAGCCGCAGGCCCTCGCGGCCGGTGCGCGCCAGGAGCGGCTCGCCGAATCCGCTCGCCGAGGCGATGGTGGCGACCAGGCGCAAGGTCGCCTCGTCGTCATCCACCACCACCACGCGGGGCGTGCTACGCTCCGACACGCGCGACCTCCGCTTCCTTCTGGAAGCCGACCCGGGCGAACTTCTCCCAGGTGTTCTTGCCCCTCCAGGCATCCCACAGCCCGCGCAATCGCCAATAGAGGGTCAACTGGCGGAAGCCGAAATTCTCCAGCACCGCGTAGAGCAGCAGGATCAGCACGTCCCGCCGGCGATTGAACGGGAGCAGCCCGCGCTGCAACCGGTCGGCCAGCCCGAACCGGAACCGCCACGCCCCCACCAGCACCGCGAAGAGGTTCACCAGGATCCCCCAGCCGACGGAGGCCAGGAGAAAGGCCGCGGCGTAGTCGTGATTCAGGAACTGCTGATCGAAGAGCTTCTCCATGATCAGGAAGACCAGCACGAACACGTAACCCAACAGTTCGATCATGGGGCCGTAGTACTCGAAGAGCCAGAACGAGGGGAGCGCGAACCAGCCGATCCGTCCGTACTTCTTCCGAAAGAGCATGTCGCGGTGGTAGAACAGGCTTTCCCGCAGGCCGCGATACCAGCGCCCCCGCTGTTTGCGGAGCGATTCCAGATTCTCCGGCACCTCGGTCCAGGCCACCGGATGCGGCAGAAAGGCGACCCGCCGGGTCCTGAGCTTGTCCCGCACGAAGCGGTGCAGCCGGACGATGATCTCCATGTCCTCGCAGACGGTGCCGGTGCGGCCGCCCACGTATTCGTGGGTGAGCCGATGGGTGACGAAGGGGGTCAGGTACCCTCCGGCGCGGATCACCGACTCCTTCTCGAAAACGGCGAAGACCCCGGAGAGAATCAGGACCGAGTCCAGCCGGTCGAGTCCGGTGCGTCCGGTGGTGAACGACCGCAGGTACTCGACCATCTGGAAGCGGGCCAGCGGATGCGACGGCAGTCCGACGCTCACCACCCGGCCGTTGCGGATGGTGCACCCGTTGGCAATGGCCACCTGGCCGCCGACGGCCACCACCCGGGGATCCTCCTGGATGACTCGCACCAGCTCCTTGAGCGCGCGCTGGTCCAGGATCGAGTCGGCGTCGAGAGAGACGAAATAGGGCGCGGTGGAGGCGTTGATACCGGCGTTCAAGGCGTCCGCCTTTCCCGCGTTCTCCTTGTCGATCACCATCAGCTGGGAGACGTTGGCCGGGAGCTGGATGGTGGCCTCGTACATGGCGCGCACCTTGGCGGTGCCGATGGCATCCCGGTAGGGCAGGTCGGTGCGCCGGAGCCGGAAGGCCTGCTTGAGGACCTCCAGGGTGCGGTCCTTCGAGCCGTCGTTCACCACGACGACCTCGAAGCGGGGGTAATCACAGTGGATGAGGTTGGTGACGCTGTCGACGATCGTCACTTCCTCGTTGTAGGCCGGCACCACCATGGTGAGGGGCTTGGTGGAGTCGCTCATATCGATGAGATCGAGGTCTTCCACGAAGTGGCCGGCCACCCTGCGCCGCACCTGGCGGGCCGAGAGCGCAATGAGCAGGAGCGTGTACCCGTTGTACAGCAGGAAGTAGCCGAGGAAGAGCGGCTGGAACACCAGGCCAAGGATGGCCATGACCGCCGCGAATTTCTCGCCGATCATTCTCCCGGCCTCCACCCCACCAGCATCCGTCCCACCTTGTCCCGCACCTCCTTGACCGGATCGCTGCGCACGATCTGATAGGCCAGGGCGTCGTCCAAGACCGCCAGCGCGAGGCCGGCCCGTAGTCGTCGGGTGGCGTCGGCCTCGGTGCTGGCGGTTTCACGCAACGTCTCTACCGGCGCGGCGCGCCGGACCGCCGCCGCCGCCGCCGGCCGGGCCGAGACGATGTCGGCTGGGCGCTCGGTCGTTTCGCCGCGGAGCAGGCGGATCACGAACAGCGCGGCCCGCACTGACTCGTCCGGGTCGTTCTTCAGGCGCTGGAGCGCCTTGGAAGAAGGGGCGGGCAGCAGACTCAGGGCCAGATCCTGGCGAACTCCCGGATCGGGGTCTTCCAGCATCGCTTCGACTCGATCGAACCGCTTGGCCGCCGCCCAGGCGAGCCCGGCGGAGCGGCGGACCGAGACGGATGGATCTGCCGCCATGCCGCTGAGCGCCGCTTCGTCGATCAGCTCGGGCCGGTGGCACCACAACTCCGCCACCGCCTGGCGCACCTCCGGCGAC
>JBGPJS010000128.1:0-9169 GCA_041485505.1 Gemmatimonadota bacterium
CGATGTGACCCTGGTGGTCCCCTTCCCGGCCGAGCAGTCGCCGATGCCGAATCTGCGGCTGGTGAGTGCTGACGGCCCGGCCCAGGAGCGCCTGGTCGTGCATCGGGTTGCCTCTCCGATGACCCCCTATGGCGGGGCCGAGGAGTATCACGAGATCTATTCGAC
Organism: Gemmatimonadota bacterium; assembly: GCA_041485505.1. Lineage (GTDB taxonomy): Bacteria > Gemmatimonadota > Gemmatimonadetes > Gemmatimonadales > GWC2-71-9 > JBDUEA01. The sequence goes on from JBGPJS010000128.1 coordinate 166, forward strand.
TATCAAGGAAAAGAAGCGCGCCGGTGGGCCGGTCTATGGTGCCAACCTCTTCGCCGAGGTGGAGCGGTATGCGGCGCTGGCGGGTGGGATCGCCGCCCGGGAGCCGCATGATCTCATCGATACCCACGACTGGATCACCTTCGCCGCGGGCATCGAGGCCCGGCGGATCTCGGGCAAACCTCTGGTCGCTCACATCCACGCCACCGAGTTCGACCGCTCCGGCGAAGGTGCCAATCCGGAGATCTGTCACCGGGAGTGGGAAGGGCTCACCGCCGCCGACCGGATCATCGCCAACAGCCACGCGCTCAAACGGGTTTGCGTCGAGCGATTCCAGATCCGGTCAGAAAATATCGATGTTGTCCATTGGGGGATCGACGCCGAGGGCTTCTCCGTCGACACGCCCCGCGAAAACCCCTTTGTCGTCTCCGGCTCGCGACGGAACCGGCAGAAACCCCCGGTGATTCTGTTCCTGGGCCGGGTGACCCGACAGAAGGGGCCCGATTGCTTCATCGAGGTGGCGGCGCGGGTGTCGCGCTACCTCCCGAACGCCCGGTTCATCGTGGCCGGCAACGGAGACATGCTCCCCCGGATCATCCACCGGTCGGCCGAACTCGGGATCGCCCATCGGGTGATCTTCACCGGCGGAGTCGGCGGCCCCGAGGTCAACCGGCTCTATCGCATGGCCGATGTGTGCGTCATGCCCTCGGTGAGCGAGCCGTTCGGCCTGGTGGCGCTGGAGAGCCTCCGCAACGGCACTCCCTGTATCATGCCGAAGAGCGCCGGGGTTTCCGAAGTGATCACCAATGCCTTCAAGGTGGATTTCTGGGATGTCGACGAGATGACCGACAAGATCGTGGCCATGGTCCGGTATCCGGTCTTGCGGGATGAGCTGAGTCAGAACGGGCGGGCCGAGCTGGCCACGGCGCGCTTCAGTCTGGAGGAGCCGGCCCGAAAGACCGCCGAATCCTACCGTCGCGCCGAGGCCGTTTCCCAGGGAGGTGGGTGATGCCGGACATTTGTATTTACGCTCAGGTTCATCAGCCCTACCGGCTGCGGCGCTACCGCCTGTTCGACATTGGGACCGACACCGGGTACTTCGATGACGAGACCAACCGACACATTCTGCGGCGGGTGGGGGACAAGTGTTACCTCCCGACCAACCGGCTGCTGGCGGACCTGATCCGCCGGAGCGAGGGCCGCTTCAAGATCGCGCTCAGCTTGAGCGGGGTGCTGCTGGAGCAGTGCGCCGAGTTTGCCCCCGATGTGCTGGAGAGCTTTCAGGATCTGGTCGCCACTGGTGGCGTCGAGCTGCTGGGCGAGACCTACTACCACAGCCTTTCCTCGCTCGGCAATACGGAAGAATTCGGCCAACAGGTGCTGCGTCACCGCGAGACCATCGAGCGCTTCTTTGGGCAGCGCCCCGCCGTCTTCCGCAACACGGAGCTGATCTACTGGGATGGGCTGGCCCCGGAGATTGCGCGCCTTGGTTTCCAGGGGGCGATGGTCGAGGGAGCGTCGCACGTGATGGACTGGCGCTCATCCAACTTCGTCTATCAAGCCGCGTCGGCCCCCGGGCTCCGCCTGATCCCCAGGAACTTCCAGCTGAGCGACGACGTCGGGTTCCGCTTCTCCAACCGCGATTGGCACGACTGGCCGGTCACGGCCGACAAATACGCCGGCTGGATCGCGGGCAGCCCTGGCGACAGTATGCACCTCTTCGTGGACTACGAGACATTCGGTGAACACCAGTGGGAAGACACCGGCATCTTCGGCTTCCTGGAGCATCTTCCGGTGGAGTGTGATCGGCGGGGCCTCCGATTTGTGCACCCGTCCACCCTCGCGGCCCGGCCGCCGGTGGCACCACTCTCCTTCCCGCGCCCGACCTCCTGGGCCGACGTCGAGCGGGACACCACCGCCTGGCTGGGCAACCGTATGCAGCACGCGGCACAGGAGCGCCTCTATGGCATGCGGGAGGCGGTGCTGGCCTCGGGGGATGGGTGCCGGATCGAGGACTGGCACCGGCTCACTACCAGCGATCACCTCTATTACATGTGCACCAAGTGGTTCGCCGACGGCGACGTGCACAAGTACTTCAGTCCCTACGAGAGTCCCTATGACGCGTTCGTGGCGTTCATGAATGCCCTCTCGGACCTGGAGGTGAGGTTAGAGGAGCCTGATTGGCCGAATGGCCGAATGGCCGAGTGGCCGAATAAGGCGGTGGGGAACCTGGCCGATCTGAGGCTCTCCCCCGCTCAGGTGTGACCAACCCGCCGTCGGGCGGTGCCGATCGAGGCCACAAAGATTGCGATGAATTCATCCGCCTCTGAGCGAAGCGCCGTTACCGAAGGCAAGGGGGCCATCTCGAGATCGCCCAGGAGGTCGAGCCACAGCTGGGTTTCGTCGGCCTCCTCCGTCGCGATGCAGAGCTTCGAGATGAACTCCCGACGCGACCTGGCTCGGCAAGCGGCCCCGTAGTTTGCCGCCACTGAAGTCGCCGAGCGGATCAGCTGATCGGCAATGACGCGGGCTGCCGGGTCGCGAGGAAGCTGTTGAGCGAGTCGGATTGTTGAAGCGGCAAAGATCCTCGCCCTCTTCTTCAGAGCGTCGCCCCGACGACTAGGGCGTGCCTCACCGGAACTACTTGCCATGGGTGCCACCTCGGAGGGTCGATCTCTGGAGTAGAATCTTGGACGCGGGCCCGCTGGGGCCATCATCCTCCTGCCGCAAGTAAGGGCTCAAAAAACGCTATTGCTCCGCCATTCGGCCGCTCGGCTATTCGGCCACTCCGCCACTCCGCCACTCGGCCATTCGGCCATTTCCCTCCCCCCGGGAACCAACTCCGCCCGCCCGACGTTCATAACTGTGGCGCAGTGTGGGAGGGCCGGGGCCGCGATCGAAGCCATTGGTGTTGCAGCACTTGTGGTACGACCAGAAAGCTAGGATCTCAGTGTCTTTGGAATCCGAGAACACGCAGTTCATTGTCCCCGAGCCAATTTCCGACAGGGCTGAATGACGCTGCTGCTTCCCTATGCCGGCGCTGCGGTTACCGGCTCGCTTCACTGGCTCTGGACCGCCCCATTGGTGTTGGCGACGACCGCGGTGAGGTGTTCCGACGCCGATCGGCGGCGCCGGGCCTTTGAGGAGCTGCTGGTCCCACTCCTCCGCTCGGCCTACGGTGTGGCGGTCCACCTGACCCGGAACTCGGCGGACGCCGAGGACCTGGTCCAGGATGCCGCCCTCCTGGCCTGCCGGGGGTTCGACTCCTTTGAGCAGGGGACCAATTTCAAGGCCTGGTTCTTCCGGATTCTGACCAACTGTTTCTACAGCAAGTACCGGAAGCGGAAACGGGAAGGGACGGCGGTCGACCTGGAGGATACGCCGGAATTGTATTTGTATTGCCAGACCGCCGCGGCGGGACTGCACAATCAGGCGGAAGACCCCGCGGCGTTGCTGCTCAACCGGCTGGACAGCGAGGCCGTCGCCGCGGCCATCGACACGCTCCCCGAGGAGTACCGGGTGGTGGCGACGCTGTATTTCATGCAGGACTTTTCATACCAGGAGGTCGCGGACGTACTCGAGGTGCCGCTTGGCACGGTACGCTCGCGGCTACATCGGGGCCGCCGTATGTTGCAGAAGGCGCTCTGGCGGCTGGCGCAGGAACGAGGGGTCATCTCCGCGCTCACGGAAGGTGCCGACCATAGGGAGGGCCAATAAATGGAACCCGTGAGCCGATTCACCTGCGAGGAGGTCTTCCAACGCCTCGACGACTACCTCGACCGTGAGCTGGCTGCCGAGGAAATGCAGCTGATCCGGGAACACCTGGAGACCTGCACCGTCTGCGCCAGCGAGCACCGATTCGAGTCCGGGGTGCTGTCGGAGGTGCGGGAGAAACTCCGCCGGATCGCGGTTCCGCCCGATCTGATGGCCAAGATCGCAGCCCGCCTGGACGAGGCGGAGGGAAAGAAAGGCAAGCAATGAATGGTGCGCGGTAAGCGGGTTGCGGCTGGAACGATAGGCCCTCCGGTGCTCGTGGTACCGGAGGGTCGATGCTTCGGGAGTAGCCTCTCCCGGGCCTCCGCTACCAATGGAACCTCTTCCCTGCCGGGTGAGTTATAGCTTCGAACGCTGCCCCGGATGGGGAAGGCCCGCTGGCACATTACCAGGAGCCTGAAATCGGCCCAGCTATCAACGTTGCACGAGCGTCCCCGGTTCCCCGGCCAGGGATATGAGGTTCTAGATCATGGAAGCGCAGGAACGACTGAGCTGTGAGGAGATGTTTCACGAGCAGGCCCTCGTCCAAGCCCATCTCGATGAGTGCTCCGTTTGTGCGACGGAGCATGCCCTCGAAGCAGCGTTGGACCAGGCCATTCGGGAGAAGCTCGCGACGATCAGGGTGCCCCCAGGCCTGATGTCACGGATCCGACGGCGGCTCCAATACGCCGGCGAAAGTGGCGGCTGATCCGTCAGCGGCGGGAAGGGAACTCTCCGGTGCCCCGGGGCATTCAATAGGTCGACATACCCTCAACCGGGATCTCCCTTGAGCCAGACCAATGCTGAGGCCCAGCGCCTCGACGAAACCTCCCGCCGCGTGAGCAACTGGAAGCGGTGGGGGCCGTATCTCTCCGAGCGTCAGTGGGGCACCGTGCGGGAGGACTACTCACCCGGCGGATCCTGTTGGGACTACTTCTCCCACGACCAGGCCCGCAGCCGGGCCTACCGCTGGGGCGAGGACGGCCTCCTTGGCATCTCGGACGACCAATGCCAACTTGCCTTCGCCCTGGCGCTTTGGAACGGCCGCGATCCGATCCTCAAGGAGCGGATCTTCGGGCTGACCGGACCGGAGGGTAATCACGGCGAGGACGTGAAGGACCTCTACTACTACCTCGATTCCACTCCGACCCACTCGTACCTCAAGGCCCTCTACAAGTATCCTCAGGCCGAGTATCCCTACGGCTGGCTGGTAGAGGAGAACCGGCGCCGGGGACTGGGCGGCCCGGAATTCGAGATCACCGAGACCGGGGTCTTCGACCAGAACCGCTACTTCGACGTCTCCGCGGAATATGCCAAGGCCTCGGCCGAGGACATTCTGATTCGGGTGACGGTCGCGAATCGTGGCCCCGAGGCGGCGTCCATTCACGTCCTGCCGACGGCCTGGTTTCGCAACACCTGGTCATGGGGGCGGACGGGTGAGAACTATGCTGCCAGGCCGAGGCTGGTGCGCGACGGAGCGGGGGAGATCCTGATCGAGCACGAAACGATGGGGAGCTATCGGCTGAGCGCCGATCGGGGGCCGGATGGCAAAAGCCCGGAGCTCCTCTTTACCGAAAACGACACCAACGTCGCCCGACTCTTCGGCGGGGTCAATCAAACGCCGTACGTCAAGGATGCCTTCCATGACTATGTCGTTCAAGGCCGAAAGGATACGGTGAACCCGGCCGGCGTCGGGACCAAGGCAGCCGCGCACTACGTGCTCGAATTGCCCGCCCACGGCTCGGCTGTGCTTCGGCTCCGCCTCCGCCAGGAGGGCCATCGGCTGGAGCGGCCCTTCGGCCCCGGATTCGACCAGCTCTTCGCCGACCGGGTCATGGAAGCCGACAAGTTCCACGATTCGGTCACTCCGGCAGGAGCCACCGCGGACGAGCGGGCCGTGCTACGTCAGGGCCGGGCCGGACTGCTCTGGTCGAAGCAGTTCTACTACTACGACATTCCGGAGTGGCTGGCCGGGGATCCGGCTCACCCGGCGCCCCCCGACTCCCGTCACCAGGGCCGCAACAGTGACTGGACTCACTTGAACAACAAAGACATCATCTCGATGCCGGACAAGTGGGAGTATCCCTGGTACGCGGCCTGGGACCTGGCGTTCCATATGATCCCGTTCGCTCGACTGGATCCTGACTTTGCCAAGGACCAGCTGGTGCTCTTCCTGCGCGAGTGGTACATGCATCCGAACGGGCAGATTCCAGCCTACGAGTTCGCCTTTGGCGACGTGAATCCTCCAGTCCACGCCTGGGCCTGCTGGCGGGTGTACAAGATGACCGGGCCCAAGGGCAAGCGGGATCGGGTATTCCTGGCGCGGACCTTCCAGAAACTGATGATCAACTTCACCTGGTGGGTCAACCGCAAGGACGTGGAGGGCAAACACCTCTTCTCCGGCGGCTTTCTGGGACTCGACAACATCGGCGTCTTCGATCGTTCCCAACCGCTGCCTACCGGCGGATTCCTGGAGCAGGCGGACGGTACCGCCTGGATGGCGTTCTACTGCGCCACCATGCTCTCGATTTCTCTGGAGCTGGCGCGGGAGGATCCCGCCTACGAAGATGTGGCGACCAAGTTCTTCGAGCATTTCGTGGCCATCTGCGATGCCATGAATTCGCTGGGCGGCACCGGACTCTGGGACGATCAGGACGGCTTCTACTACGACCGGCTTCATCTCGACGGCATGCGGACAGCCCTCAAGGTGCGCTCGCTGGTGGGTCTCATCCCGCTCATCGCCTGCGAGATTCTCGAGAACGAAACCCTCGAGCGGCTGCCCGATTTCAAGGCTCGCCTCGAATGGTTCCTCAAGAACCGCATGGATCTGGGCAAGCACATTGCCATGGCGATCCCCAGCAAGGATCACCCCCACCGGCTCCTGGCCCTGCCCAATCGCGATCGGCTGGAGCGAGCGCTGCGGTATATGCTGGACGAGAGTGAATTCCTCTCACCCCATGGGATCCGGTCCATTTCCCGGCTGCACAAGGACCATCCCTACAAGATTCAGGCAAAGGGAATGGAGTATCGGGTCGACTACGTGCCCGCGGAATCGAACACCGGGCTGTTCGGCGGCAATTCCAACTGGCGGGGGCCGATCTGGTTCCCTATCAACTTCCTGCTGATCGAGGCCCTGGAACGCTACCACCACTTCTATGGGGATGAGCTGACCGTCGAGTGCCCGACAGGGTCGGGGCAGCGCATGAACCTGCAACAGGTGGCGCGGGAACTTTCCCGGCGGCTCGGCAGCATCTTTCTGCCGGACCAGGACGGACGGCGGCCGTGTCACGGGGATGACGTGCGATACGCCGAGGATCCGCACTGGAAGGATCTGGTGCTGTTCCATGAATACTTCCATGGTGATACCGGTCGTGGCGTCGGCGCCAACCACCAGACCGGCTGGACCTCCCTGGCGGTCAGGTGCCTCGAGGGCGTGGCGGCCTCCCGCGAAGTGGAGACCAAGCGCTCCCTGAGCGAGATGATGCCGGGAACACCGCCGGCCCGGCCCAGCCGGACGCCGCGCGCCCGCGCAGCAACGGGAGGGGAGTCAGCGTGACCGACCTTCCAGAGAGGCTTGCCACGGCCGAGTGGCTCGAGGCCGACGGTCTGGGCGGGTTCGCCTCGGGCACCGTGGCCGGCGTCCGCACTCGACGCTACCACGCGCTGCTCCTGGCCGCGATGACGCCCCCCACCGGTCGGGTGGTGCTGGTGAACGGGTTCGATGCGTGGGTGGAACCAACCGGGGAAGAGGGAACGGGGAACGGGGAACGGAAGTATCTCACAACCCAGCGATACGCTCCTGACTACACGGGCGGTGAGGGATTCAAGCGAATCGGGGGGTTCAGTCCCGACCCCTGGCCGACCTGGACCTTTCGGCTGGATGACGGGAGCGAGATCGAGCAGGAGATCTTCGTCCCCCGCGGCGTGCCCGCGGCCCTGGTGCGCTGGCGCCTGAAGAAAAGGCGAGTGGGGCTGCGCCTGGTGGTGCGGCCGTTTCTCTCCGGCCGAGACAGCCACGCCATCCACCATGAGAACGGCGACTTCCGCTTCGATGCCGAGGTAGAGCCAGGCCGGATCCGCTGGCGCCCCTATCCGGGCCTGCCCGCCATTCTTAGCCGGACCAACGGCAGCTACCACCACGAACCGGAGTGGTACCGCAACTTCCTGCTCGATGAGGAGAAGGCGAGAGGGTTCGACGCCACGGAAGACTGCGGGTCCCCGGGAACGCTCAGCTTCGACCTGTCCGGTGGTGACGCGGTCTGGATCGTAGCCGCCGAGGGTATTCCAGGCGTGACCGGGTTGGGCGAGGGTGACGCGGAGACCGCATTCAAGCGCTTGCGTGCCGCCGAACAGAAGCGGCGGAAGGTGTTTGCCAGCCGGCTCCACCGCGCCGCGGACGCCTATCTGGTCCGTCGCGGCCAAGGGTCGACCATTGTCGCGGGCTACCCCTGGTTCACCGATTGGGGGCGCGACACCTTCATCTCGCTCCGCGGTCTCTGCCTCGCGACGGGGCGACTCGATGACGCCCGGTCGATTCTGCTGGAGTGGGCCGGTCTAGTCTCCCGGGGGATGCTCCCCAACCGCTTCGTCGATCAAGGCGATGCCCCGGAATTCAACTCGGTCGACGCCTCGCTCTGGTACGTGGTCGCGGCGTACGACTACCTCCAGGCCATGGCGCGCGCCGGCAAGCGGGTGCCGACCGGGGACCGCCAGGCGTTGGAAACGGCGATCCTCGCGATCCTCACCGGCTACGCCGAAGGGACCCGCTTCGGAATCCGGCTCGACAGTGACGGCCTGCTCCGCTCCGGCGAGCCCGGGGTTCAGCTCACCTGGATGGACGCGAAGGTGGGGGACTGGGTGGTGACGGCTCGTACCGGCAAGGCGGTCGAGATCCAGGCCCTCTGGCTCAATGCGGTGAAAATCGGGAGCGAAATCTCGGGCGTTTGGGCCTCGCGATACACCAAGGGATGTGCCGCCTTCACCGCGCGCTTCTGGAACGAGGGCGGCTGGCTCTGCGACGTGGTCGATGTAGATCACCAACCGGGCACCTGCGACCCTGCGTTCCGGCCCAACCAGATCTTCGCCGTGGGCGGGCTGCCATTCCCGATCCTGCAGGGGGAGAAGGCCCATCGGGTGGTGGACCTCGTCGAACAACGGTTGCTCACCCCGCTTGGGCTCAGAAGCCTGGCCCCGGGAGAGCCCGGCTATATCCCGCGCTATCAGGGGGGGCCGGTCGAGCGCGACGGGGCCTACC
>JBGPJS010000129.1:0-9146 GCA_041485505.1 Gemmatimonadota bacterium
AGCGGTGAGCGGTGAGCGGTCCACACTGCCCCGCCGCTCCCGAAGGCCGCCTTCACGCACGAAGGCACGAAGGCGAACGGAGGCCCCCGCTTACTGCTCACCGCTTACCGCTCACTGTGGGTCCCCTCCCACCAATGCCTCGCTGATCCGGATGTGGGGCGCGCCCTCGGTCACGGCGAGCGGCACCTGGCCGCCCTTTCCACAGCCACCTCCCATCTGGTTCCAGCGGAAATCTCCGGCGATGCGATCGATCCGTTCCAGGGTGTGGAAGAGCTTGCCCGCGAGCACCAGCGGCTTGACCAGCTCGGCGAGTTTGCCGTCGCGGATCATGTACCCGTAGCCGGCCGTGAAGGAGAAGTCCTCAAGGTAGGTCTGACCCCCGAGGGCATCGCAGGCGTAGAGGCCGAGCTTGATGCCCCGAAGCAGATCTTCCAGGCTGCCCCTGCCGCTCTGAATGTAGGTGTTGGTCAGCCGGACGATCGGCGGGTGCCGAAAGGAGAGTGCCCGGGCGTTTCCGGTGGGACGCTCACCCATCTTGGCGGCGGTTTCCCGGGAGTGGAGCCGTCCCACCAGCACCCCGTTCTGGATCAGGATCGTGTTCTGGGTGGGGGTCCCCTCGTCGTCGTACGGCAGAGTGCCCCGGAGCCCGGCCGCGCTGCCATCATCGCCCACGTTGAGATGATCGGGCCCGAAGCGGCGACCCAGGCGCATCATGGCCCGAGCCTGGGAGTTCTCGTGGACGAAATCGGACTCGCTCAGATGGCCGATGGCCTCGTGCACGAAGATCCCGGCCAGCCGCGGATCGAGCACCACCGGGTAGGTGCCGCCCTTTACTCGCGGCGCCGATAGCAGGGCCACGGCCCGCCGGGCGGCACCGGTGAAGAGCTCTTCCCTTCCCTGCACGGCGTTCCAGCCCCGCCGCAGGCCCAGCGATTCGAGGCCCCGTTCGATCATCCCGTTCTCCCTCGCCACCGCCACCGCCGAGAGCGTCACCTCAGGGCGCAGCTCACAGAGCAAGGTCCCCTGAGAATTGGCAAACCAGTATTCGGTCACCTCATCGTGATAGGCCGCCTGGGTGTCGGCGATCCGACGATCGACCCGCAGCATCTCGGCGTTGAGGCGCTCGAGGAGGCGTTTCTTCTCTTCCAGTGGGACCCCGCGGACGTCGCCATCGAGGGGGAGCCAGACATCTTCCTGACGGGCGGGAATGTCGGCCAGCATGATGGGGGCATCGAGGCGCACCGCGAGGGAGAGCTCGTGGGCCCGGGCCACCTTGGCGGGGAGCCGGTCGAAGGAGGTGAAGCTGACCTGGCCCCAGCCCCGGCCCCGGTTGAGGCAGCGAACGAAGCCCCCGCAATCGACGCTGGTGCTGGCCCCCTCGAGACGGGGTCCCCGATAGGCCACCGTACTGCCCCAGGACCGCTCCAGCCGGATCTCGGTATAGTCGGCACGGGAGGTCCGCAGGGCGTCGTGGAGTCGGTCTTTCATGAAGGGGGGTGAACCGGGGAACGGGGAACGGGAGAACGGGGAACGGAATGAGGGTGCGCCGATTCCAGTGCCGCAGCGGGATTCCCGAGCGGGCAACCCGTTCCCGGTTCCCCGTTCCCGGTTCCCCGTTCCCGGTTCCCCGTTCCCGGCTCGCTCACGGCAGCCCCTTCAACCGGGCCGCGTAGTCAGGCCGTACGATCACTTCACCATTCTGAATGATTTCGCGGTCCCAGGGGAGGATGATGAAGTTCTCGGTCTCGAAGGCGTGGAAGTCTGGGGAGTAGGCGCCGGTCTTGAAGGAGACCGCCGTCTTGACCGACTGGGGCTTGAGGGCGCGGACCTCACTGAGGGCGAGCTTGAGGGTACTGCCGGTGTCGCAGGTCTCATCCACGATCAGGACCCGCCGGCCCCTGATGGTGGCGGGCGGCCCGGCGACCAGGACCGGCATGGCGCCGGCGCTGGGCCGGGTCACGACCATCGAGGTGAACTCGCGCTGGAGGATCGATGCGACCACGACGCCGGGGATGACCCCGGCCTTGGCGACGCCCAGCACGACCTCAGGGTCGTATTCCCGGGCAACCCGGAGCGCCAGCGCCCGGCAGAGCTCGCCGAAGAAGGCCCAATCGACTTCGAGGACGCCGCGGGGGGATGGCGGTGGAGTGGCGCGTGGCATGGTGGACCTCACGGGGCCGCCGGCTGCCGGCTACCAGCGGCCGGCGGACCGTGCGGCGGGATCTTGTCGGGGCAAACTGGCTGCTGGACGCTGGCGGCTGGAAGCGCTGCCCACAACCTACCGCCGCACGGCCGCCCCAGCAACCGCGTTGCACGCTCCGGGGGCTCGGGCTATCTTATGACCATCCGCACACTTGAGGCCCTTCTCCCCTGCACGAGGAACCACCGGACGCGATGAGTTTCTGGCGACGGCTGTTCGGCGGCAAACGGTCAGAGGAGCCCCGCCCTCAGCGTCTCGATTACCTCAACGAAGCGCTGGCGCTCGAGCGGCAGGGGGACTTTCAGGCGGCACTGACATCCTATCGCCTGGCGTTGCGGGACAACCCCAACGACCTCCGCATCCTGCAAAACATGGCGATCGCCTACACCAAGACGGGTCAGAATGACGAGGCGATCCGCCACTACCGCCGGGCGCTCGAACTGGACAACACCCTGGTGGGCGCCCACTACGGAGTGGCCTTTCTCCTCTGGAAAAAGGGCCTCGGCTCACAGGCCTCGAAGCACCTTCGGGCCTTTCTCTCCGCCCCTCCCAAGGGCACCGACGCCGAGCGATGGATCAAGCATGCCGAGAGCGCGCTGGAAGAAATCGAAGCGGGCGTCTCCGCGGAGCCCGAGTGAGGCGGCCGCTCTCCTTGGGACTGCTCCTCGGCATGGCAGGGTGCAGCAACCTGACGGGCGGGTCGGGCACGCCGGTGGCGATCGAGATCCGATTCCCGGCACCGCCGCTGCCCAACGCGGTCGAGCCCAACGACCCTGACACGCTGCACGCGCGCGCCCTCGACCGCAACGGCGACAGTGTCGCGGCGACCATCATCTGGCAAACGGCCGATACCGCGAAGCTGATCCTCGATACCCTAACGGGGATCGCGATGGCCCGGCCCGACTCGACTGGAACGGTCCGGGTGCAGGCCCGCAACGACGGCCTGACTTCCGATTTCGTCACCCTGACCATCGGACCACACTCGGATACCCTGAAGGTGGTCTCCCCGGACAGCTTCCGGGTCCAGGGTTCCGACTCGGTGGTCGGGCCGATCGTGGTGCAGCTGCGGACGACGAACCCCGACTCGGGTGTGGCCGGTGCCACCCTGATCTACCGGATCACCCTGCCGGTGTACCCGGCGTTGAGCAGCCGGGAAGTGGAGCTTCCGGGTGGGGTGCTGACCAAGGTGATAGCCACCGATACCAGCGGCGGACCAGTAACCGGCATGACGTTGCGCCGCCTTCCCACCAAGACCTGGCCCGACAGCGTGATGCTCTTGGTGGGGTGGACCCGCCCCAGCGGGACGCCGGTGCCGGGGTCGCCGCACGTCTTTGTCATTAGGTTCAAGTAGGACTGAACGGCGGGAGCGGCGGACGAGGCGGGAGCGGCGGAAATTCAAGCGACCTGGACTCCGCGTTTCCGCCCTCCCGGCTCTACCGCCTCTACCGTCTCTACCGCCATTCCGATACCTCGGAGGCTGGCATGACCCCGCCCCGCACGCTCACTGACCTCTTCTTCGGTGCCACCGACCGATACCTGGCGCACCCGGTGGCAATGCGGGTCAAGCGCGACGGAGCCTGGCGGCAGGTCGGGTACCAGCAGGTGCTCGATCAGGTCCAGGGACTCAGCCTGGGATTCCGCGAACTCGGGGTCCGGCCGGGGGACCGGGTGGCCATTCTTTCGGAGAATCGTCCCGAGTGGGCCGTCACCGACTACGCCTGCCTGGCCGCCGGCGCGGCCGACGTCCCGATCTATCCCACCCTCCCCCCCAATCAGATCGAGTACATTCTCCGCGATTCCGGGGCCGTGGCGATCGTGGTCTCCACCCAGAGCCAGCTCAACAAGATCCTGGAAATCCGGCCCGCGCTGCCGGGGCTCCGGCACGTTGTCAGCCTGGAACCGGTCGTCAAGGGCGCGGACGTACTGCAGTTTGAGGCGCTCATCGCCCGAGGGAACGCGGCCCGGACCAAGTACCCCAACTGGCGGGCCGATGCACTCAAGGCGGTGCCGGACGATCTGGCCACCCTGATCTACACCTCAGGCACGACGGGCGACCCCAAGGGGGTCATGCTCACGCACGGTAACATCGCGTCAAACGTGGTGGCTTCCATGAGCGTGATCACGCTCCACCCCCAGCGCGACGAGTGCCTGTCGTTCCTACCGCTCTCTCACATCTTCGAACGGATGCTGGGGCACTACTCCATGTTCCATACCGGGGTGATCATCAACTACGCCACCAGCATCGACGCCGTCTCCGCCGAAATGCAGGAGCTGCACCCCACCATCGTGGCTTCGGTGCCCCGGCTCTACGAGAAGATCTACGCCCGAGTGCTGGAGGGCGCGCTTTCCGGCTCGGCCATCAAGAAACGGATTTTCTTCTGGGCCAAGCGGACCGCCGAAGAGTGGGCGGAGTACTCGCTGTCGCACCGGCCGGTACCGGGCGGGCTCGCCTTCAAGAAACGCATCGCCGACAAGCTGGTCTTCTCCAAGCTCCAAGCCCGGACCGGCGGGCGGCTCCGGATCTTCGTCTCGGGGGGCGCACCCCTCTCGGCGGAGATCGCGAAGTTCTTCTACGCGGCGGGACTGCCGATTCTGGAAGGCTACGGGTTGACGGAAACGTCTCCGGTCATCGCGGTGAACACGTTCGACCATCTCAAGATCGGCACCGTGGGAAAACCGATTCCGGGAGTGGAGCTCACTATCGCCCCGGACGGCGAGATCCTCACCCGCGGCCCTCACGTAATGAAGGGGTACTACAACAAGCCGGAGGCCACGGCCGAGGCGATTGACCAGGGCGGCTGGTTCCACACCGGGGACATCGGGATCATCGACGGGGACGGCTTTCTCAAGATCACCGACCGCAAGAAGGACATCATCGTCACCGCGGGCGGAAAGAACATCGCACCACAGCCGATCGAAAACCGGGTCAAGACCAACAAGTTCATCGTCAACGCGGTGATGCTGGGCGACAAACGCAAGTTCCCGATCATCCTGGTGGTACCCAACCTGGACAACCTGCGGGCCTGGGCCATCGGGAAGAGCCTCAACTTCACCGACGACCAGAGCCTGATTACGCTCCTGGAGGCAGGGGACAAGATCGAGCGAGAGGTGAAGAAGACGCTACGTGATCTGGCCCACTTCGAGATGCCCAAGAAGGTGATGCTCCTGGTACGGGACTTCAGTCTCGAGAGCGGCGAACTGACCCCGACCCTCAAGGTTAAGCGGCGGGTGGTGGAGCGAAACTATAAGGTGCAGATCGAGGCGCTTTACGCCGAGGGGACGGGAGGGGCGCACGATGTGGAGAAGACGGTGTACTAAGAAGTGCTAAGTGCTGAGTGCTGAGTGCTGAGTGCTAAGTGCTGAGGGCTATGGGTTAAGGCTGGTGGATTTTGGCGGAATCGGAGCGCTCCGGACTGAGAGCCGACCCCGCCGCACCCAGCACTTAGCACCCAGCACTTAGCACTCTCTATCTGCGGCGACCCACCCACCAGCCTCCGGCGCTGGCAAGAATCTCCAGGCTCTCGAGTACCGGCTCCGCCCCCTCTCCAACGGCACGGAGTCCTGGCAGAACCGAGGCCGTCGCCGCGGCGACCCAGGCCGGGTCTCCCGCGTAGTCCTTCCCGATCACGACGCCGCGCATAGAGCCGGACTTGATGGGGAGCGCCTCGGCCCGCAGGGTGCTGAGCCCAGGGGATTCCGTGGCCTCGAATGGAGGATTCACTATGGCGAGATGAACACCGGGGAGCAATCCTGTCAGTTCGTACGCATACCATGCAGCATCCCCAACCAACGCGACGTAGCCACCCGGGCCCTCTAACCCGAGAAAGGCCGCGACGGCGGCCGCGGTGACCTGGTCGCGGGCGATCTCGGAGGAAGCTCCCGCCCGCCTGCCCACCTGCCCGCCCGCCCGCCCAAACACCACCACCCCTTCCTCGATCCGATACTCGCGCCGGCAGACCGGACACCCCAGGGTGCCGCCCCGTACGCACCGCCCGGTCATTTCATCGGGAATGAGAACGAGAAAGGACTCCGGATGGTCGGCCGGGCAGCGGAGGTGGTCGGTGAGTTCGATGAACAAAGGTCCGAGTTCCGGGTTCCGAGTTCCGGGTTCCGCGTTGGCAGCGGCCGGGCGCCGAACCCAGAATCCTTGACTCGGAACTAGGAACTCGGAACTCGGAACTGTGGTTTACGGCTTGAAGACCACCCACGTCAGCTTCCCTGCCTCGACCGTGATCTTTCGAAAGACCTTCCGCCCGCTGATCTCGGTCCCGACGATGTAGCTCCCCGGCGGCACGTCGCTCACCGCGAAATGCTCCCCGTAGAGCGGGTGCGGGTGGGCCTTATCGCCGTAGGTCTCGGCATAGGCGAATGGGGTCTCAATCGGTTCGAATTTGACGAGTCCGTAGATCCGCGCCTGCTGCACTGGCACCCCTTTCGCATCGATGACCTGCCCCGCCACAATGCCGGTGTTCGGGAGCGGCTCGATCCAGAGCTCCGGGTTGGTGGTGTAGGGTGGGAATCGTTCGAGCGAGTCGACGATGGCGCCGACTGAATCGGTGGGCGAGGCGTGGACCTCGAGATGGAGGTGATCGTTGGTGGCCCGGCCGGTGTTGCCGACCAGCGAGATGATGGCGCCGGCCGAAACCCGCTGGCCCACCTTGACCAACAGCTTCGAATTGTGGAAGTACACCGAGTAGACCCGAAGGCGGGTGCCTTGGGAATCCGTCACCGTGGAATCGTGGCGGATCGCGACGGTGAGGGCTCCCTGCTCGGCGCGATCGGCGTAGACCACATAGCCGCCGCCGATGGCGTGGACCGGGGTCCCGTCGGCGTTGTTGAACTCGACCCCCTGGTGCTGCTGGAAGTTTCCTCCCATGGTGGAGCCGTACCGGTAGGTCTGATCGATGTTGCTGTTGTCGGTGCGTTCGATGGGCCGGCGGAACCAGGTGGTGAGGGGGAGCCTCGGAGCCGCCCCTTCACGCACCGCCCGGGTAAGGCAAGGGATGGTGTCGGTGGCGCGCTTGAGGCCGCAGGATGTCCCCCGGATGCCGACGCCGTCGATCACGAGATTGTTGAGCGGGGTGAACGCCGCGGTGGCGACCGGCTGCGCGGTCCAGCCATCCACCGAGTGAAGAATGCGCTGGTTCCCTTTCGGCGTCGTGATCAGGATACCCCGGCGATCCAGGCCCAGCCGTTTGACGTATTCGCTGGCGAGAACGGCGATCGCGGTATCGGCGGGGCCCTTGGCCGGGGGGCCGACCGAATCGATCAACGCCAGCCAGTGGGCCCCGTCGTCGGCGGTCAGCTGGATCCCGTCGGCGGTCCCGATGATGGTGGTGTCGCCGCGGACCGCGATGCCGTTCGGCGCCACGTACTGCCACTCGGGGCCGAGCTGGGTGAGGGTCCAATTCTTCCAGGTCCGGCCATCGTCGAGGGAGACCCCCCAGCCATTTCCCACGGTCCCATACCAGATTTCCCCCCGCGCCCCGAACCCGAAGGCTTGCACGAAGTCCCAGGAAATCGAGGTGGCCGTGGTATCGTGGCGGATCGACTCCCAGGCAGTCGCGCCCGGTCGCAACCGGAAGATTCCGCGCCCGTAGGTCCCGACCCACACCGCGCCCCGGGGATCCCGCGCGATCGAGAGGACCGGGACCCCCCAGCCGGTCGAGTCCGGCAGTGGTGGCAAAGGCACCTGGGCGATCAGGACTCCGCAGCGGCTGATCAGGCCCCACCACGCAAGGAGAAACAGAACCACCAGCCGCGGATCAACGCGGATGAACGCGGAGTACAGCCGCGGAAGAGAATGCGGGTGAATTGTCGAAGCCATTTGTCAACAGAATGAAATTGAGACGGAACCGAACGATAGCGCTGGCTGGAGGAAGCGGAGCACGACAGGGTGATGAGCCGATCCGCGTTCATCCGCGTTCATCCGCGGCTGCATTCAGGCGGGCCCGAGGCGGAGCCAGTCGATGTGGACATGGGCCGGGCGGGTGGCCACGAAGAGAATGGCCTCGGCGACGTCCGCCGGACGCAGCATGTCGGCGCGCGATGGCAGCTCCGCCCGCTCGTCGGGGTTGACCGGATCCCAGACCGAGGTATCGGTGGGGCCGGGCGAGACCAGACTCATGCGGACCCCGGTACCCCGGTACTCCATGACCAGCGTCTCGTGCAGCCCTCGCAGCCCGAACTTGCTGGCCGCGTAGGCCGAGTTGTCGGGGTAACCGG
Organism: Gemmatimonadota bacterium; assembly: GCA_041485505.1. GTDB lineage: Bacteria > Gemmatimonadota > Gemmatimonadetes > Gemmatimonadales > GWC2-71-9 > JBDUEA01. Next base: position 8,426 of record JBGPJS010000129.1, read on the forward strand.
CGTGATCGGAGACGCTGCCGACATTGATCAGCAGCCCGCCGCCGGCGGCGCGCATGGCGGGCAGGAATGACTGGGCCACGACGAACGGCGCCCGGATGTGGAGCGCCAGCTGCTGGTCCAGCTCGGCGGGCTCGGTGGCCTCGAACGGCTTGTACACGAAGGCGCCGGCGTTGTTGATGACGATGTGGGGAGTACCCCATTCGCCCAGGATCCGAGTGGTCGCCTCGACCAGTGAGGGGACGTCGGCCAGATCGCAGCGGATGTCGTGGAACTTCCCGTGGGGACCATGAGTCAGGGTCCGGGCCACCCGGACCACCGTGGCGCCGGCACCGGCCAGCATCTCGGCGGTGGCCAGCCCGATCCCGCGGGAGCCGCCGGTGACGACCGCGAGACGTCCGGAGAGTGCGCTCATTCGGCCAGCCTCCCACCGTAGACGAGACGAAGGAATTCATCACGGGTCTTGGAATCGGACCGGAAGATCCCCCGGACCGCGCTGGTCACCGTGCGGGAGTTCTGCTTCTCGACCCCGCGCATCATCATGCAGAAGTGGGCCGCCTCGATGACCACCCCGACACCGTGGGGGGCCAGGACGTCCATGACCGCATCGGCAATCTGGTCGGTGAGCCGCTCCTGGACCTGGAGCCGCCGGGCGAAGACCTCCACGATGCGGGGAAGCTTGGAGAGGCCGATGATCCGCCCGCTGGGAATGTAGGCCACGTGG